>DATFVT010000475.1:0-3797 GCA_035260105.1 Acidimicrobiia bacterium | reverse complement strand
GACGGGCGCCGGTGGCGTGCCGGCGCGCGTCATTTTGCGAGCCAATCTTCCAACGGGACTTCCCAAACCGTGTTTTCGGGGTCAAAATGGTCGGTGGTGGCTAGCGTGCAACAGTCTGACGCGCGCCTCCAGCAACTGCTCGACGCGATGCTCAGCATCGGATCGGAACTGAGCCTGCCGACGGTCCTGCAGAGGATCGTCGACTCGGCTTGCAAGCTGGTAGACGCGAGGTACGGCGCCCTGGGCGTCGTGGGCGAGGACGGCCGGCTGAGTGAGTTAGTGACGAACGGCGTGGACGAATCCACGCACGAGGCGGTCGGGCGACTGCCGGACCTGACCGGCGTCCTCGGCCTCCTGCTGACCGACCCGAGGCCGCTGCGGCTGCGCGACGTGAGCGAGCACCCGAAGGCGGCGGGATTCCCGGACGGCCACCCTGTAATGACCTCGTTCCTCGGCGTTCCAATCCGTGGTCGGGACGCGGCCGGCAGCCTCTACCTCGCCGACAAGGAGACCGGCGCCGAGTTCTCCGAGGAGGACGAGCAGCTGGCGGTGATGCTGGCAGCCGCGTCCGGTGTCGCGATCGACAACGTCCGTCTGAAGGCGAGCCTCGAGCACGTCGCGGTGCTCGAGGACCGTGAGCGGATCGCGCGTGAGCTCCACGACAAGGTCATCCAACGACTGTTCGCGACGGGGATGGCGCTGCAGACGACGTTGCCCCTCACGACGCGGCCCGAGGTCTCGGTTCGGATCAACCAGGCCGTCGATGAGATCGACGAGACGATTCGCGACATCCGGCGCACGATCTTCGCGCTCGAGGCCCGGTCACGGCGCGGGATCCGGGTGGACGTGTTCGCCCGGGTCGACGCCGTTCGCGAGTTGCTCGGGTTCACGCCCGAGCTCCGTCTCGAGGGTCCGATCGACTCGACCGTGCCCGAGGCAACTGCCGATCATCTGCTGGCGACCCTGCACGAGGCGCTCTCCAACATCGCCCACCACGCCAACGCGTCGTCGGTCGGGGTGAGCGTCGAGGCCGGCGACGAGCTTCGCCTCCAAGTCGTGGACGACGGCGTCGGCCTGCCGGTCGAGATCGAATCGGGCAATGGGCTGCGCAACATCGAGCGCCGAGCGCTCGAGCTGCGCGGGAGCGCGTCCGTGCGGAAAGGCGACCACGGCGGCACGGTCGTCGACTGGCGCGTCCCGCTCTCGTAGTCCGCGGCTCGGCGGGCTCAGCTCCCGGGCAGGGTCATCGCGTGGACGTCGGCGCCACCCCGTTCGAGGGTCGCGGCGACCGCGCCGATGAACCGTCGGACGCACGCCTCGACGAGGTGCTGGCGGGTGACCGCGTCACGGCTGCTCGCCGCCGGCGAAGGGACCTCGTAGGTGCCGCTGAAGCCCAGATGCGACCCGCCGGGCGGCACGGGCTCGAGGCGCAGATCGGCTTCGAGGCTGGTGAACGGGCCGTCCTCGCTCTCCCAGTGGAGCGGGACGATCAGGGCGTGCTCGACCGACCGGGGCGCGCCGAACTCGGCCCGAGTGAGCTCGGCGGGCGCGACCGAGGCCGCGGCGAGGTCGCCGAGCCACGACACGCGTCCCGCGACCAGCACCATGCCGGCCTGCTCGAAGCGTTCCGCCACGGGAACGAAGTCCTGCACGAGCGCCATGCGGCGAAGGTAAGGACGGCGCGCCAGGCCGAACAGGGCCGAAGGTCACCGTTTGGCGCTGTACGGAACCACACCGTCACGGATCGTGACGGCGCGGGCCATCATGGGGGTTCGATGCCCTTCCGCGACCGGCGTGAGGCAGGTCGACGGCTGGCCGAGCGGCTCTCGGGTCTGAGGGCCGCGTCGCCGCTCGTCCTCGGCCTGCCGCGCGGCGGTGTCCCGGTCGCGTTCGAGGTCGCAAGGGCGCTCGACGCGCCGCTGGACATCCTCGTCGTCCGCAAGCTGGGCGTCCCGTTCCAACCCGAGCTCGGCATGGGCGCGGTCGGGGAGGGCGGCGTCCGCGTCCTCAATGCCGACGTGCTGCGCCAGGCTCGGGTCACGGACTCGCAGCTGGCCGCGGTCGAGGCCCGGGAGCGGACCGAGGTCGAAGAGAGGGCGGCGCGCCTGCGCGGCGGGCGGCCGGCGGTCCCGCTGGCGGGCCGGACGGTCGTGATCGTGGACGACGGGCTCGCCACCGGCGGGACGGCCCGGGCGGCGGTGCGCGTCGCGCGCGCCCGGGGCGCCGAGCGGGTCCTGCTGGCGATCCCCGTCGCTCCGCCCGAGACCGTCGCGGCACTGCGCGCCGACGCCGACGACGTCGTCGCGGTCGAGACGCCGGAGCCGTTCTTCGCCATCGGCGGTTGGTACACCGACTTCTCGGCCACCTCCGACTCCGAGGTCGTAGAGCTGCTGCGGGCAACCCGCGGAGGCCGTGAAGGACGGCCGGTCGACAAAAGGGTGGAGCTCCCGGTCGAGCGCGTGCGTCTGCCCGGCGATCTGACGATCCCTGCCGGGGCGGCGGGGCTGGTCGTCTTCGCGCACGGCAGCGGGAGCGGCCGGCACAGCCCGCGGAATCGGGCCGTCGCCCGGGCGCTGAACGACGCCGGCCTCGGCACCCTGCTGCTCGACCTGCTGACGCCGGCGGAGGAAGGCGACCGCGCCAACGTCTTCGACATCCCGTTGCTGGCGGCGCGGCTCGGCGGCGCCACCGCGTGGTCGCTCGACGACGAGGACGCGCGCGGCCTGCCGGTCGGCTTCTTCGGCGCCAGCACCGGCGCCGGCGCCGCCGTGTGGGCGGCGGCCGAGCCGGGGTCGCCGGTGCGGGCGATCGTGTCGCGGGGCGGCCGGCCCGACCTCGCCCGTCTCCGGCTCGAGGCCGTCCGCGCCCCCGCGCTCCTGATCGTGGGCGGACGTGACGAGGCGGTCCTCGAGATGAACCGGGAGGCGGCCCGCCACCTCACCGCCGAGCACCGCATCGAGGTGGTCCCGGGCGCCACCCACCTCTTCGAGGAGCCGGGCGCGCTCGAGGCCGTGGCCGGGCTCGCCACCCGCTGGTTCCTCGACCACCTGCCGCCGGCATGAGGGCCGCCACGTCCGGGGAAGGCTGAGAGTGCGTCGCGCGTTGCCGCGTCACGACCGGAACACCCCACGGAGGCGCTGATGTCCGGCTCCGCAGACCGCGTCCGCATCGAGGGCGGCCCGAAGCGTGTCCGCACCTACCTGGGCGGCGAGCTGATCGCCGACACACGCCGTCCCCGGCTGGTCTGGGAGATCCCCCACTACCCGGCGTACTACTTCCCGCGAGAGGACGTCCGGATGGAGCTGCTGACGCCGAACGCGCGCACGCGCCATTCGGCGAGCTGCGGCGACGCCCACACCTTCACGGTCAAGGGCGGGACCCGCGAGGTCGAGGACGGGGCGTGGCACTACCCCGAATCGCCGGTCGAGGAGCTCCGAGCGCTGATCCGCTTCGGCTGGGACGAGATGGATGCCTGGTTCGAGGAGGACGAGGAGGTCTTCGTCCATCCCCACGACCCGTACAAGCGCATCGACATCCGGCGCAGCTCGCGCCACGTCGAGGTCGAGGTGAACGGAGTCACAGTCGCCGAGACGAACAACCCGACGCTCCTGTTCGAGACCGGGCTCCCGACCAGGTACTACGTCCCGAAGCTGGACGTGCGCCTCGACCTGTTGACGCCCACCGACACGACGACCGGCTGCGCGTACAAGGGGTTCGCGCGGTACTGGTCCGTCGAGGCGGGCGGTGAGACGTTCGAGGACCTGGCGTGGTCGTACCGGACGCCGTTCCCCGAGGCG
>DATFVT010000474.1:0-3387 GCA_035260105.1 Acidimicrobiia bacterium | reverse complement strand
CAAGCACCGGGACGTGTACACGCTCCAGCGCGCCATCGGCCGGCCGTTCACCTGGACCGCGCTGCTCACGGTGAAGGGCTACCCGTGGCACGAGGGCATGGCCGAGCTCAACAGCAAGGAGCGCTCCACCGGCGCCGACGTCTGGCCGCAGGTCTCGGTCCGGCCGCTCGTGTTCTCCATGAACATGTCGGAGCCGTTCACGTTCAACATGAACCCGATCTTCGCCGCGCTCATGGACAAGACCGTCGAGGAGAAGCTCGCCGCCTTCCGGGATCCCGAGTGGCGCAAGCAGGCCCAGGAGCAGCTGGACGAGCCGCGGTTCTTCAAGCCCAACTGGGAGAAGCTCTCCGTCAGCGAGACCACGAAGTACCCGGAGCTCATCGGCAAGCCCGTCGCCGAGATCGCACGGGAGCGCGGCGTGCCGCCGCTCGACGCGATCCTCGATCTCGCGTGCTCGGAGAACCTCGAGACCCGCTTCCGCAGCATCCTCGCCAACGACGACGACGAGGCGATCGAGTGGCTGCTCCAGCAGGACGGCATGCTCATCGGGCTCTCCGACGCCGGCGCCCACGTGAGCCAGCTGTGCGACGCGTGCATGGCGACCGACCTCCTGGGCCAGTGGGTACGGGACCGCGGAGCGCTCCCCTTGGAGGCGGGCGTGCGCAAGCTCACGGGTGAGCCGGCCGACGTCTACGACCTGCGCGACCGCGGGTACGTGCGCGAGGGGATGGCCGCCGACCTCGCCGTCTTCGACCCCGACACGGTCGGTCCCGGCCCGCTGCGCCGCGTGCGCGACTTCCCCGCCGACGGCGAGCGCCTCGTCGCCGACGCGCCTCAGGGCATGGCACACGTGGTCGTGAACGGCACGCCGATCCGCGTCGACGGCGAGCCGGTCCCCGACGCGATCGACTCCAAGCCGGGCCGCCTGCTGCGCGATTGACGGAACGTCGATCACCGCCGACGTGATCGACACCCGGGCCGACCAGGCCACGGACACCGGCGCGCGCCGAAGGTTTCGTCGCGCCGCGTTGATCGGCGCGCTGCTCGCGGCGCCGATCTTCTACTGGATGGTCAACGCCGGTCAGCTCAACCCGTTCCACGCCGAGCGCTTCGGCGACTTCTACGACATCCAGGCCCACAGCCTCCTCCACTTCCACTGGGACGTCCCCGCCAAGGAGGTCGCCTTCGAGGGCTTCCTCATCGACGGCAAGACGTACCTGTATTTCGGGCCCGTCCCCGCGTTGCTGCGGATGCCCTTCGTCGCCCTGTCGGACAGCCTGGACGGCCGGCTCACTCAGGTGTCGATGCTGGCCGCCTTCGCCGTCGCCCTCGTCTTCGTCACCCGGTTGAGCTGGCGGATCCGACGCCTCGTCCGCGGCGACGCGCCGGTCACACGGCTGGAGCTGTGGTCGGTCGGCGCGTACGTCTTCCTGGTCGCCGTCGGCTCGGTCATGTTCTTCCTCGCCAGCCGGGCGTTCGTCTACCACGAGACCGAGCTGTGGGGCGCGGCGCTGGCGCTCGCCGCCTACGACGCGATCCTCGCCGTACTGCTCGAGCCGTCACGACGCTGGATCATCCTCGCCGGCCTCTGGACCACCGCCGCGTTCCTGACGCGTGCCACGGTCGGCGCCGGGCCGCTCGTCGCACTCTGCATCGTCATCGCAGTCCTCGTGCTCCGCCGACTCTCACCCCGTCCCCTCGGCGGCCTCGCCCGCTGGTTCGCGGCGCCCGACGAGCTCGGCTCGGCACGCTTGTTCGGATGGCTGGTCGCGGCGGCAGCGGTCCCCGTCGTCCTCTACGCGTACGTGAACTACTCGCGCTTCGGCTCGTTCTTCGGGCTGCCGCTCGACCACCAGGTCTATTCGCGGTTCAACCCGGCGCGACGGCGCGCGCTCGCCGACAACGGCGGGAGCCTGTTCGGCGTCAAGTTCCTCCCGACCCAGCTGCTGCAGCTCCTGCGCCCGGACGCGCTGCGGTTCGACTCGCTGTTCCCGTGGATCGTGTTCCCGAGGCCGGCCACCGTGCTCTTCGGGGTCACGTTCGACACCCGCGACTGGGCGTCGAGCATCCCGGCGACCATGCCCGCCTTCACCGTGCTCGCGGCGGGAGGGGTCGTGACGCTCGTCCGGCGCGCCGGCGCCGCCGCCGTCCGGGCGCCGCTCCTGGGCGCGGTCGCCGGCGGGCTCGCCACGTTCACGATCGCGTTCGTCGCCAACCGGTACATGTCCGACCTGCTCCCGGCGATCGTGCTCGCCGGCCTGGTCGGGTTCCACGTGCTGCTCGGCGCCCTGCAACGCCGGCCGTCGCCGTCGTGGAGCCGTGTCGTCGCCGGCGTCGTCGTGGTCTTCGCCGTCGCATCGTTGTTCGTCAACATCGCCCTCGCGATCTGGTACCAGCGCATCCTGTTCCCGCAGGCTGCCTGGGAGCGGGCCGGGTTCATCGGCTTCCAGCAGGACGTCGACGACCTGATCCCCGGCGGCCCCCGCGGCAAGGTCGAGACCGGCTCCGAGCTCCCCGCCTCCGCCTCCGCCACCGCGGGCGAGCTGTTCATCGCCGGCGACTGTGACGGGCTCTACCAGTCCGACTCCCGCGAGTGGTTCGCCGTCGAGCGCGGCAACGGCGCCGGGCACTTCCGGCTCCGGGTCCGGTTCCCCGCCCTCGCCGGCGGCGACCAGGCCCTCCTCGGCATCGGGAGCGGCAACGACCAGAACGTGCTGCAGGTCCGCTACCTCCCCGATAGCCGGGTGCGCTTCGTCCTGATCAGTCGCGTCGCGCGGCAGCCGCTCGTCAGCGCGCCTCAGCGCATCGAGCCCGGACGCGCATACCTCCTCGACGTCGTCGTCGACACCCGGACCGGCCTCGTGCGCGTCACCGTCGACGGCCACACGGTGCTCGACGACATCGTGTTCCTCGTCCACGGGAACGAGGCCACGATCGGGAGCTCGACGGTGCCGGGGCAGGCCCCGTTCACCGGGACGATCCTGGAGCTGCCGGTGCGCACGCCCCTGTGCGACCGAGTGCGATCGCGCTAAGCGGCGGGCTCGAGCTCGTAGAGGAACTGGTAGGCGAACAGCGTGGGCGCCAGCGCCGTGCCGGCGTGATCGATGCGCTTGACGGCCCGGCGCGCGCCGTCGCCACGGCTCTCCCCGTCGGGACCACCGCGGTCGACGACTTCGAGCGGCAGGGTGAGGAACTCCCGCCGCCGCGTTGCGTAGCCCGTTCGCCCGACGAGGCGCTCGAAGCTCGCGCGCGTGAAGAACCGGAGGTGCCCCCGATCGAGGATGCCCCGGCGGTCGTAGTCGAACCGCCCGAGCGCGACGCGCAGTCGTGGGTACCAGTGCCCGAAGTTCGGGACGCAGGCGACGATCGAACCGCCCGGCGCCAGGC
>DATFVT010000473.1:0-2276 GCA_035260105.1 Acidimicrobiia bacterium | reverse complement strand
TAAGATCCGCCGATCGAAACGCGGGCTGAGGCGAGCGGGCCGGCGCCGTCGGGGCGCGCGGGGCGGATCGGCGCTCGTGAGCTCGTGATCGCGGGTGCGTTGTTCGGCGCGTTGGTTGCGATCCTCTTCGCGCCGGTCCTGTTCGAGGGACGGACGTGGGCCTCGGCGGCGGACAGCCAGCCACGGTCGTACCCCTGGCGCGGCTTCGAGCCGAATCCCGACGCTGCGCCCCGCCGCCTGTTCCAGACCGACCTCGGCACCTACTACTACCCGTACGACGTCTTCGTGCGGACGTCCATTCGCCGCGACCGTCAGCTCCCGTTGTGGGACCCGCTGACCCTTGGCGGCCATCCCTTCTACGCCGACAACCAGACGATGGTGACGTACCCGCCCCGGCTCGGCCTGTCGGCCGCCGTGTCGCCGTCCCGCGCCCACGACCTGTACCTGATGCTCCACGTCTGGGCCGCCGGGCTGACGATGTTCGCCCTCATGGCGTACCTGGGTGTGCGCTTCTCGGCCGCGCTCCTCAGCGGGCTCGCATGGGCGCTCAGCTCGTACACGGCCGCGTGGCTCGCCCTCGAGAACTACGCCGCCGTCCTCGCGTTGCTCCCGCTGGTCGTGCTGTTCATCCGGCGCGCCCACGACCGCCGGTCGTACACCGACGTCGTCTGGGGCGCGCTGGCACTCGGAGGGCTCTACATCGGCTCGAGCCCGGAGCTGGCGCTGCCGGCGTTCCTGCTGGCGTTCGTGTACGCGGCCAGCCTCGCCGCCACCCGCGTCGCCCGACAATGGCGCGAGGCGGGTGCCTTCGGGCGGTTGCGCGACGCCGCGCAGCCGGTCGCGATCGTCGGGCTCGCCGGTGCGGTGGCAGCGGTGAGCATCATCCCGTTCCTCGAGCTGCGCGACCGGGTCGGCATCGGCCGCGTCGACCTCTCACCGGCGCAGAACCGGCAGCTGTTTCCCGTCACCGCCGACGACCTCCTCCACGTCTTCGTGTCGTCGCGCGACGGGCTCTACGCGAGGGTGACTTTCGCGGGAACCGTGGTCGCGCTGCTGGCGATCGTGGGGTGCTTCCGCCGGCGTCCTGGCGCCGGCCTCGGTCGCGGCCTCCTGATCGTGATGGCGCTGGTGTTGATCGTGCCGCCCGTCACGTGGCTGGCGGTCACGATCGTGCCGCCCCTGCGGAGCCTGGTCGGGATCGGGCGGACGGAGTTCCTGTTCGTCTTCGGGGTCGCCGTGCTGGGCGGTCTCGGTCTCGATTCCGTCCTGGACCGGCTCGCTGCGTGGAAGGATCGTCCGGAGCCCGTCCGCCGTCTGGTTCCCGGGTTCGTGGCCGCGGGCTGCGTGGTCGTGACCGCAGTCCAGTTGGTGTCGTACATGCGAGCGATCAACCCGCCCTTCGCGCGTCCCGGCGAGGTGCTCCCGTCCACGCCGGCGGTCGACGCGCTCCGCGCCGTGGTCGGCGACGGGCCGGGCACGGGCCGGGTCCTGCCCGTCACGCGGCGGGTGCCGCCCCCGCGCCATCACCACACGACCCGCGTCCCGCTGCCAGGGGCGACGGCGGTCGCCCTGGGCCTCCCGGTCGCCGGGGGCTACGAGGGTCAGACACCGGGCGACACGGTCATGCTGTGGCGGGTCGTCGGCGGCGAGTCGCCTGCGCAGGTGAGGGCGAACCGTCGCTACGGCGCCTTCTTCCCCTATTTCACCTCTCTGACGCGATTGGAGCTCCTCCCTCGCGTCGGGATCTCGGCCGTGCTCGTAGCTCCGGAGCTGGAGAGATACCCCGAGTGGCAACCCGACGCCCTCGCTGCCCGTGGTCTCAGCCCGGTGTACCGAGGGCCCGACGGCATCGTGTACGCGGTCGCCGCTTCTCCGGGCCGGGCGTTCGTCGTCGACGACCCCCGCTGGGTGCCCGACAACCGCGCCGCACTCGACGACCTGTTGACCACCGGTGTCGAGGCGACGGGCGCGGTGACCCTCGCGGGGCCGGCCCACCCGGCGGTGGTCACGGGCGAGCAGCCGCGCGTGCAAGGCGTCCGGTGGGAGAAGGACCGCCCCGACGAAGTGTCGCTCCGCGTGAACAGCGACCGTGGCGGATGGTTGGTGCTGCTCGACTCATGGGACCCGGGATGGGACGCGACCGTCCGCGGACACCCGGCCGCCATCGAGCGCGCCAACTTCAACTTCCGGGCCGTGCGCGTCCCGGCGGGCCGGTCGACCGTGACCTTTCACTATCGGCCGACGTCGGTGATCGTGGGCGCCGCGGTCTCGATCGT
>DATFVT010000472.1:0-2991 GCA_035260105.1 Acidimicrobiia bacterium | reverse complement strand
GAAGGCGATCGACCACAAGCGCCCGATCAGATAGAAGGTCCCGGGATCGGACACGAACCGGTCCGCCAGGCCGGGGTCGGCCGAGAACACGGGCCCGCCGTGGGCGACCGCGTCCCACCCGTGGTAGATGCCGGCCAGCGGGTAGATCGTCGTCGAGCCCGGGTGCCCGAACCAGTGCGGATCGAGGTCCCCGGTGGCCGCCATGTGGACGGCGGGCCGCACGAACGTCGGCTCGTCCACACCCGAGTACGGCAGGTCGTGGCTGACCGCCCAGATCTCGAGCCCGAACGACAGGACCATGATCCCGAGGACCGCCCACCACACGGGCGCGAAAGTCCGGCGCGCGCGAGGTGGGGTGGACACCTCGCGGCACGCCGGGGTCGTAGAGACACGAAATGCCGTGCTCTGCGACACGCCTGCACGATGGCAACCCGATCATGAAGCGACGATGAATGCCGGGAGGACGCCAGGCGTAGCCTCGTCGACATCGTGCTCATGAGAGGAGCCTCATGACCGCCGGCCCGCGCATCCGACACCTCGACGACGTCCCCTGGCAGGAGGTCCGCCGCCAGCAGCACGGCGAACAGACCGTGTCGGTCCGCGAGAAGTGGCTCGACTTCTCTCCCCGGTTCCTCTCCCTCTATGCGCGGTGGGACCCGGGAATGATCGTCCAGCCCCACGGCCATAACAGCAACCACGTCGTGTTCGTGCTCGAGGGCGACATGACGTGCGGCGACGTCCACTGCCCGGCCGGCACGCACATCGCCCTCGACCAGGGCGACACCTTCGGGCCGTTCGTCGCCGGCCCCGAGGGCGTCACCCTGTTCGAGGTGATGATGGGCGACCCCCGCTCCTTCCCTGCCGACCTCGAAGGCTACGAGCGTTTCCTCGCCGACCGGGGCGTGCGCCAGCTGCCGAACCCGCCGATCGACATGCCGGAGTGGCTCGAGGACACCCGGACCTGACCGACCTCAGTCGGAGGGGGCGTCCTCCGATGCGGGATGCTCGACGACGGCGACGACCCGGCTGGCGAGGAAGCGCGCCGAGCGCACGACCTGCCCGCCCCGGGTCACCTCGGCCACCTCGACCGTCCCGCGGGCGATGACCACGTCCACGCGCCGGCCCTCGCGTGTGGCGAGCACCTCGAAGCCGCGGACCTCGTTCCCGGTGTCGACCAGGATCTCGACGCGGTCGCCTTTCACTACCTCACAAGCGTAGGGCGGTCAGCGGGCGGCGACGAGGCCGCCGTCGGCGATGAGCACCTGCCCGGTCACGAAGCTGGCGGCGTCGGAGGCGAGGAACAGCGCCGGCCCCGCGATCTCGTCAGGCCGGGCCAGGCGTCCTTGGAAGCTGGACTGCGCCATCTGCTCCTGGGCCTCGGGCGTGTTCTTGCGCATCATCTCGGTGTCGACAGCGCCGGGCGCGAGTGCGTTCACGCGAATCCCGAGCGGCGCGAACTCCTCGGCCATCGAGCGCGTGAAGGACAACAACGCGGCCTTCGTCGCCCCGTAGGTCGCGATGAACGGGGAGGGGAGGAAGGCCCCGGCCGAGATCACGTTGATCACCGACGCCGCCGGGCTGTTGCGGAGGTGGGGGAGCGCCTCCTGCACGAGGAAGACCGGACCGCGCAGGTTCACCTCCATCGCCTTCTCGTACGCCTCGGGGGTGAAGCGGCCGAGGTCCTCGCGCAGCGGCGTGGCGGCGTTGTTGACGAGGATGTCGAGGCGGCCGAGCTCGTCGACCGTCCGGCGGACGAGCGCGGCGAGGGCGTCGAGGTCGCCGACGTGGGTCGGGACGCCGATCGCATCGCCACCCATGGCGCGCAGCGCCGCTTCCGTCTCCTCGCATGCATCGGCCTTGCGGCTGGCGACGGCAACGCCGGCGCCGGCGGCGACGAAGGCTTCGGCGATCGAGCGTCCGATGCCGCGCGTGCCGCCGGTCACGACGGCGACCCGCCCGGTCAGGTCGAACAGGGCCTGGAGACGGTCTCGGTTCATGGCGGGGAACCTAGGACGGTGATCGCGCCGCAGTCCCCGTCATCTTGCGCCAGGTCTTGATGTCGCGCTCGTCGGCAGGACGGCCGACGCGCGTAACCGTGTCGACGTCGGCAGCCTCGGCCCGGAGTGCACTCACCGTGCACCGCTCCGGCGATCTCGTGCGGAACGGGTCGAACTGGTAGTGCCGCATCGCGTTCTCGTGGGTGAGCTTGGCGATGACGCCGGCGTCGAGACCGGCGAGCAGCGTCTCGAGGCGCTCGGGCGCCGTCGGCCACGAGCTGTCCGAGTGCGGGTAGTCGGACTCCCAGCACACGTTGTCGATATTGAACTCGTCGAGCAGCTTCACGCCGACGCGGTCCTCGATGAAGCAGCACAGGATGCGCTCGCGGAACAGCTCGCTCGGACGGAGTCCCTGCGGCTGGTCGTGGCCCATCCACGCGTTGTGCCGGTCGAGCGTGTGCTCGCCCCGCTGGAGGAAGTAGGGGATCCAGCCGATGTCGCCCTCGGTCAGCGCGAAGCGGAGCTCCGGGAAGCGATGCCAGAAGCCGGCCCACAGGAGGTCGCCGAGGGTGAAGATGCTCATGGCCGACGACAGGTTCATCGGGACCGGCGGCGGCGCGTCCGGCGCGGTCGATGCGCTCTTCGACGACGACCCCACGTGGCAGCACAGCACCGTCCCCGTGTCGGAGCAGGCCGCGAACAGCGGGTCCCACGCGTCCGTGTGGATGCTCGGCATGCCCAGGCCGGCGGGGTTCTCCGAGAACGTGACCGCGTGGCACCCCTTGGCGTCGAGCCGCCGCACCTCGTCCGCCGCCGCCTCGACGTCGAAGAGGGGAAGGATCCCACAGGGGATGAACCGCTCCGGGTACGCGCCGCACCATTCGTCGACGTGCCAGTCGTTGTACGCCTTGATCATCACGAGGTTGACGCCGCGGTCCGGGCCCGCGTTGAGGACCTGGCCCGAGAACCCGGTCCAGTTCGGGAAGTTGAGCCC
>DATFVT010000471.1:0-2581 GCA_035260105.1 Acidimicrobiia bacterium | reverse complement strand
GCCCACGGCCCGAGCACCAACGCCCCCACCACGCCGATCACGCCGACCGCGATGACGATCAGCACCAGCTTGCGAAGGCCGTTGCGGAAGTCCTCGTGCTCGCCGGCGCCGGCGAGGCGCGCCAGCTTTGGGAGCAGCGCCGCCTGCACCGCCTGGAACAGGATGATCGGCACCCGGGCGAGGAAGAAGCCGGACACGAAGGCGGCCACGGCGGCGTGCTGGGCGTCGGTGGCGAGGACCGTCGCGACCAGGATCGGCGCGTAGCTCAGCCCCTGGGCGAGGACGGAGCCGCTCAGCAGGTACCCGAGGTTGGTCGAGACCTCCGACCACGGCGCCTGGGGGCCGGGCTGGACGAGGCCGTGCTGGCCCCGCAGCGACAGCGCGCTCGCGAGGGCGGGCGGGATGGCGAGGCACAGCCCGTACGCGACCGGGTTGGTGACGCCGGCCATCCAGAGGATCGCCGCCGGGAGCAGCCGGATGCAGCCCTCGGCCCCGAGGATCACTCCGTACGGCCCGAAGCGCCCGTTCCCCGAGAGCGTGCCGCGCGTGAGGTGCTGGATGGCATACGTGACGAGCGCGATCGCGAAGCAGATGACGAGCCCGCTCACGCCCTTGAACAGGTTCTCGCGCAGCACGCCGCTGAAGATCGCGGTGATCACGAGGAGCCCGAGCGTGCCCCACAGCGCGGCGATGGCCGCCCGCCGCACGACGGGGCCGCCGCCGATCCCGATGGCGCGGCGGTGCGCCAGGGCGCGCCCGACCTCCTGCTCCAAGGGGAGGAAGCAGCCCGGCGCGACGACGAACACGAGCGGCCACAGCCCGCCGATGACGGCGGCGTAGTCCTTCTCGCTCAGGCCGCGGGCGCAGGCGACGAAGAACCCGTACGTGGCGATGCCGGTGACGGCGAGCCCGAGCCCGACCGCGAACGTCCCCTCCGGGACGGCCTTCTTCGCCGCTACGAGCGATCGCTGTGCGCGTTGTGCCATCGGTTCCTGCTGCTGCCTGGATCGACCCGACGGGCGGAGCGGTCGCGGGATCGACGGGACAGCGTAACCGCTCCCCCCGAGCGAAGCGGGTTCGGCGCGGCCGACCCGCCGGCGCGAGGATCGCTGCTCGTGCCCCGACGGGGGAAAGACGTGTGAGTACCCGTACGCTGATCCTGCTGGCCGCCATCACAGGGCTCGCCATCCTCGCCGCAGGCGCGATCCAGATCCTGCTCGCCCGCTGAGGCGGCGGGCGCGTCAGGCGCCGGGCCCGGGACCGAACCTGGAAGAATGACTCGGGCACGACCAATCGGTGAACGCAGGGGGTGACCAACCTGGCCGAGCAGTTCGACGTCGTCGTCCTCGGGGGAGGACCGGGCGGATACGCCGCCGCGCTCTACGGCGCGTCGGCAGGACTGCGCATCGCGCTCGTCGAGGAGCAACGGGTCGGGGGCACGTGCCTGCACCGGGGTTGCATCCCGGCGAAAGAGCTCTTGCAGACGGCCGAGGTCCTGCGCACGGTCTCCGGCGCCAAGGAGTTCGGTGTCGACGCCGGCCAGCAGCCGACGCTCGACCTCCGCACGAGCCAGACGCGCAAGCAACAAGTCGTCGACCGTCTCACGCGCGGCCTCGAAGGCTTGTTGAAGAACGGCAACGTGACCGTCGTGCCCGGCACCGGTTCGATCATCGACGCCGGCGCGCGTCACGTGCGCGTGTCGGACGGTTCCGAGCTGCAGGGCACGGGGCTGATCCTGGCGACGGGCTCGAACCCGCGGCCGCTGCCCGGGCTCGACTTCGACGGCGAGCGCATCCTCAACTCCGACCACGTGCTGATGCTCGACGAGGTCCCCGGCCGGGTGCTCATCATCGGCGCCGGCGCGATCGGCTGCGAGTTCGCGTCCCTGCTGAGCGACATCGGCAGCGACGTCACCCTCGTGGAGGCGTTGCCGCGCATCCTCCCCGGCGTCGACGTCGTGGCCGCCGACGTGGTGGCCCGCTCGTTCAGGAAGCGGGGCGTCAGCCTGCACACGAACGTGCGCGTCACCGGCATCGACGGCGCCCGCGAGCTGACCGTCAGCTACGACACGCCGGAAGGCTCCCAGCAGGTCGTCGTCGACAAGGTCGTCGTGAGCATCGGACGCCAGCCGCGATCGGAGGGGATCAACCTCGAGCGCTCGGGCGTCGACGTCGACGAGCGCGGCTTCATCGTCGTCGACGCGCTCATGCGGACGTCGGTGCCCGGGGTCTTCGCGGTCGGCGACGTCGTCGACGCACCGCAGCTCGCGCACGTCGGGTTCGCCGAGGCGATCGTCGCCATCAAGACGATCCTCGGCGAGGAGGCGACGCCGGTCGACTACGACAAGGTTCCGTGGGGCATCTACTGCCATCCCGAGGTCGCCTTCGCCGGGTACACGGAGGAGCACGCACGCGAGCTGGGCTACGACGTCGTCACACATGTCCAGCGCTTCGGCGGCAACAGCCGCGCGCTCATCATCGGGGAGAGCGACGGGTTGGTGAAGATCGTCGCCGAGCGGGACGGGGCGATGCTCGGCGTCCACATCGCCGGGCCGTGGGCCACCGAGCTCCTTCAGGAGGGC
>DATFVT010000470.1:0-2203 GCA_035260105.1 Acidimicrobiia bacterium | reverse complement strand
GCCTCCGACGCGACCTTGCGCACCACACCTTCATCGAGCATGTCGGAGTCGAATGTGACGAACACAGCAATCATCCCTGCCTCCTTCCAACTCGCGGCGAACCTACCGGCGACGATCACACCCGGCAACCACAGGCCCGGTACGTGCATGTCGCCGCACTCCTCGCGTCGACGCGGGCTTGCGTCGCATATGACGTTGACTTGGCGAAATGCCCACCTAGCGGGCGCGTGCGGGCCGGCGTGTGCCGGTACCACCCTCGGCCCCGGCGACTTCTGCTCGCAGGGCGTGCTCTACGCGCCGACCAAGCTCGGACCGGTGAGCGCGAACTTCGTCGTCACGGCGAGCCCCGGCGGGAGCGTCACGGCAGGACTGCAAGGCACGGGCTTTCCGCCTCAATGACGGGAAACGGCGCCTGACCCCGCGAACCCGATGTTCCTCGGCCCTGTGTAACCCGACGCCGTCCGAGAGAATGACCCCTTGGTCGCGGCGACGTTCCTCGCGCTCGGTTCCGCCGCCCTGCACGCGGCGTGGAACCTGCTCGTCAAGACGAGCTCCGACCGCCTGATCGCGGCGTGGGGCCTGTACGTGACGGGCGGGATCCTCTTCCTGCCCGTCTTGCTCGTGGTCGACCGGCCCGGCGTCGACGCGCTGCCGTTCCTCGCCGCGTCGAGCGTCGTGCACGTCGTGTACGTGATCGCCCTCACCCGCGCGTACCGGCACGGCGACTTCTCCTTCGCCTACCCCCTGTCACGCGGCGGGGGAGCGCTGATCGCCGCCCTCGGCGGCGTGTTGTTCCTCGGCGACACGCTCTCCGGCCCGGCCTGGCTCGCTATCGCCGTCGTCGTCGGCGGCCTCGCCTCGCTCGTCCGGCCGGGAGTGTCGAGGGTGGCGCTCCTCTGGGCCGGCCTCACCGCCGCGATGATCGGCACCTACACCACGCTCGACGCCGCCGGCGCCCGCCGCTCCAGTGGCTTCGGCTACGCCGTGGTGCTCGTGCTCGGCGCCGGCCTCCTGCTCAGCGTGGCCATCGTCGCCTCGGGCCGGGGGGCGCGCCTGCGGCCCGCCGTCCGCGCCGAGTGGCGCCGCTTCGTCGTCGGCGGGGTGTGCTCGACCCTCGCCTACTCGATGGTCCTGGCTGGGACCCGCCTGGCTCCCGTCGGCTACGTCGCCGCTCTGCGCGAGTCGTCCGTGATCCTGGGGGCGGGCGCCGGCTGGCTGTTCCTCCACGAGCGCCTGGGCCGGGCCCGGCTCGCGTCGGCCCTGGTGGTGACGGCCGGGCTCGTGCTGCTCATCGTCTGGCAGTAGGCCGCGTCGAGACCGCCCCGTGGAACTCTTACGATGCGGGGGAACGCCGGCACCAGCCCCGGCGTTGCACCGACAGAGGTGATGTGAGAATGCGAAGCGCATTCACGAACACGTTCAAGACCTTCATCCTGCTGGCCTTCCTCGGCGCGGTGTTCATCGGCATCGGTGCCTTCTTCGGCACCGGCGGCCTCGTCATCGGCGCCGTGTTGGGCCTGTTGTTCGTCGGCGGCACGTACTGGTTCAGCGACAAGATCGCCGTCGCCGCCGCCCGGGCGAAGCCCGTCTCCCGTGAAGAGGCTCCGCGCCTCTACGCGATCGTCGAGGACCTCGCCGGTCGTGACGGCATCCCGATGCCCCGGCTGTACGTCTCCCCGGAGCAGCAGCCCAACGCGTTCGCGACCGGCCGCGGCCCGAAGAAGGCCGTGGTCTGCTGCACCGCGGGCGTCCTGCAGGTGCTCGACGACGACGAGCTCCGTGGCGTGCTCGCCCACGAGCTGTCGCACGTCAAGAACCGCGACGTGCTCATCGGGTCGGTGGCGGCCGCGGTCGCCCTGGCGATCACGTTCGTCGCCCGCATCGCGATGTTCAGCGCGATCTTCGGCGGCGGCGACGACGAGGGCGGCAACATCTTCGGCCTGATCGCGCTGGCGATCCTTGCCCCGATTGCGGCCGGGCTGATCCAGATGGCGCTGTCCCGCTCGCGGGAGTACCAGGCCGACGCGTCCGGCGCGCATCTGATCGGCGAAGGCGAGCCCCTCGCCCGGGCGCTGCAGAAGATCGAAGCGGCGGCCAAGCGGACCCCGATGGACGTGAACCCGGCCGAGGCCACCGCGTACATCGTGAACCCGCTGACCGGGCGCAAGGTCAACTTCGCCAACCTGTTCTCCACCCACCCGCC
>DATFVT010000469.1:0-5094 GCA_035260105.1 Acidimicrobiia bacterium | reverse complement strand
GTGACCAACACGCTCTTGCCTGCGAGTGAGTAGCTCATGCCGGTGAGCCTAGGGGCGCTGTAGGGTGCGGCGCCGTGCCACTGGAACCGTCCGCCGCGCTGCTGACGGATCGCGTCGCGGTCGTGACCGGCGCGGCCGTCGGGATCGGCGAGGCAGTCGCACTCGCCTTCGCCAACTTCGGCGCCCACGTCGCGATCTGCGACCGTGACGTCGAGAACCTGGATCGCACCGCCGACGCGGTCGAGAAGACCGGCCGTCGCGTCGTCGCCGCCGGGCTCGACGTCCGAGAGGTCGATCAGGTCGACGGCTTCCTCGAGGTCGTGCGCGACCAGTTCGGACACGTCGACGTGCTCGTCAACAACGCCGGCGGCGGATTCAGGGCCTCGTTTCTCGACGTGAACGCCAAGGGGCAGGACTCGCTCGTGCGCGAGAACTTCGTGAGCGTCACGCACTTCGTGCGGGGGGTCGTGCCGCTGGTCCCCGACACCGGCGGCTCGATCATCAACCTCACATCGATCGAGGCGCACCGCGCCGCGCCCGGCTACGGCGTGTACTCGGCGATGAAGGCCGCCGTTGCGAACCTCACGAAGACACTGGCGCTCGAGCTCGGCGACCGCATGATCCGCGTGAACTGCATCTCGCCCGACGTGATCCCGACGCCGGGGATCGGGGTCGAGCTTCCGATGCACACGCCGATGCCGCGGCGCGGCCACGTCGACGACGTCGCCGCCGCAGCCGTCTTCCTCGCCAGTGATCTGGGACGGTTCCTGACCGGCACCACCATCCACGTGGACGGCGGCAACCTGGCGGCGGGAGGGTGGCGGCGCGACGAAGGCGGGAGCTTCACGACGTGAGGTTCGGCATCGCCCTCGGCGCGCTCAACTCGCACTCCCACGTCGCCGCCGCCGACGAAGCAGAGCGCCTCGGCTACGAGTCGGTATGGCTTCCGGAGCACCTCGTGCTCCCGGTGCGCATGAGCCGCTCCCCCCACCCGGGTGACGACCACCCGCCCGTGCCGCCCACCACGCCGGTCTTCGACGCGTTCGGGTACCTCGGCTTCCTCGCCGGGAGAACGAACCGTCTGCGCCTCGGCACGCACGTCTACAACCTCGGACTGCGGCATCCGTTCGTCTCGGCCCGTGCGGTGCAGACCCTCGACATCGTGTCGAACGGGCGCCTCGAGTTCGGCGTCGGCGCCAGCTGGCTCGAGGAGGAGTGGCGGGCGGCCGGCCTCGACTTCGCGTCGCGCGGCCGGCGGGTCGACGAAGCGATCGACGTCTGCAAGCGCCTGTGGACGGAGCCCGAGGTGGCGCACGACGGGGAGTTCTTCCGATTCGATGCAGTCGCGTTCGAGCCCAAGCCGGTCCAACAGCCCTGGCCTCCGATCCTCGTCGGTGGCGAGAGCGCGGCGGCGCTGCGCCGTGCGGCGTGGGCGGGCGACGGGTGGATCGGCATGGGCCACACGTTCGAGTCGGCGGCGCCGCAGATCGAGCGCCTGCGCGAGCTACGCCGGGAGCACGACCGGGAGACGACGCCGTTCCAGATCTGCCTCGGCGGCCCGGTCTCGAGCGCGGACGACGTGCGACGGTGGGAGGACCTGGGCGTCACCCGCATGCTCGTCTCGCCCTGGCGCCGCTCGCCCGACGCCGTCGACGGCATGCGCCGCTTCGCCGACCTGGTCGGCCTCGAGCCGCCGGACGACGGGGGAGGGCGATGAGCAAGCTCCTGTACTCGGCGACCATGTCCCTGGACGGCTTCATCGCCGGCGCGGACGGCGACATGTCCTGGTTGACCGACCTGCTCGTACGGTCGAGCCCCGAGGTCGACGACCTCATGAGCAGCATCGGCGCCTTGCTCGTCGGCAAGAACACCTTCAGCGGCGATGACCCCAACGCGGGCACCGATGCGGAGGGCGCCTTCGGCGGGCAATGGCACGGACCGACGATCGTTCTCACGCATCAGCCGCTCGACACGTCGAGCGATCCCCATGTGTCGTTCGCGCCCGATCTCGCCTCGGCGGTCTCGATGGCGAAGGAAGCTGCGAACGGCAAGTACGTCAACGTCCTCGGCGCGAACGTCGCCGCGCAGTGCATCGAGTCCGGGCTCCTCGACGAGGTTCTCGTCCTGATCGCGCCGATCCTGCTCGGCGACGGTGTCCGGCTGTTCCAGCATCCCGGCGGCACCCGGGTGAACCTGGAAGCGCTCGATCCGAACCGTACGGGCCCGCTCAGCCTCTGGTACCGCGTCGAGAGGCATCAAGATCCGTGACCCGCGGTCCGCGGTCCGCGGTCCGCGGATTGGAGAGTGGCTCGGTCGATTCGTAGACTGCGGCGTCCTGTCCCCGAGGTCGCGCAACACATTCGCTGCTGGCGCGGGCGGGCTGCTAGCCGATTGCTGTAGCTGATCGCGACTCCTTCCCGTCTTCGGGCGAGAACGTGAGGCTGCGAATGGCGAAGTCGGCTCGTGTTCTCACGAGGTGCTCCGCTCTCATTCTGGTGGCTGGGGTCGTGACGGGCTTGTCCCTCGTCGCGCTCGTGCCCGGCACCCGTCAGATCGGACGTTCGGTTCAATACCGCGAGACCACGGCGGGTCTCGGGCAGCTGTCGGCTCCGACGACGGTCTACGACTCTCGGGGAGACGCCATCGGCAAGATCGGCCTGCAGGATCGCGAGCCGGCCGAGCTCGCCGAGGTCCCGCAGAGTCTGATCGACGCGGTGGTCGTCACCGAGGACAGATCGTTCTGGAGGAACCCCGGCGTGGACGCGGGTGGCATGGCGCGGGCGTTCGTCCAGAACCTCACCAAGGGAAGAGTCAGTGAAGGCGGGTCGACGATCACGCAGCAGCTGGTCAAGAACCGACTGACGGGCGCACGCCGCGACGTGAGCCGCAAGGTCAAGGAGCTCGTGCTCGCCTTCCGGGTGAACGAGAAGTACTCGAAGCGGGAGATCCTCAAGCAGTACCTCAATACCGTGTACTTCGGCGAGGGGTCGTACGGCGTGAAGTCTGCGGCACGCCGGTTCTTCCTCACGACCGATCCCGGCTCGCCTGCGCCCCGACCGAAGCGGCTCGAAGAGCTGACGATCGGTGAGACGGCGCTGCTCGCAGGGATGATCCACAACCCCGAGGGCGACAACCTGTTCGAGCACCCCCACCGCGCCCGAATGCGCCGGGACGAGGTGCTCGAGAGCATGGTGAGCGCCCGGAAGATCACCCGGGCTCAGGCCGACATGGCCAGTCGTGAGCCGCTTCCGACCGCGAAGCCCGCCGCGGTGGACCTGACGCCCTCGAACGCCTGGGTCGAGCACGCGCAATCGGTCCTGCTGAAGGACCGGCGCCTGGGCGCGAACGTCGGGGAGCGACGCAAGAAGGTTCTTCAGGGCGGTCTGCAGGTCTACACGACGCTCGATCCGCCCGTTCAGCAGATGGCGGATCAGGCGGTGGCGAACGGACTGGCCGGCGCGCGGCCGGGCTTCGGCACCGCGCTCGTCGCGATGGACCCGACGAACGGGTCTGTGAAGGCGATGACCGACAGTCGGCCTTTCAGCCAGTCCAAGTTCAACATCGCCGTCGACGGCGCCGGGCGGCAGATCGGATCGAGCTTCAAGGTCGTGGCGTTGGCCGCGATGCTGCAGAACGGTTACTCACGGAACGATCGGGTCGACGGATCCGGCCCGTGCAGTGTCCCGGGTTTCGAGGGCAACACGACGAACGTCGAGAGCGGTGGAGGGGTGGTGACGGTCCAGGACGCGACCGCCGAGTCCGTGAACTGCGCGTACGTGCGGCTGTCGACCTCCATTGGTATGGAGAAGGTCGTGCAGATGGCCGAGCAGATGGGCGTGCGGTCCGACGTCACCGGACGACAGCCGGCTGCCCAGTGGGCGCGGGCGCTCACGTTCCCGCTCGGCGTCGTCTCGGTCACGCCGGTCGAGATGGCCACGGTCGGCGCGACGATCGCGAGCGGGGGCGTGCATCACGACCCCGTCTTCGTGTCGAAGGTCGTCGGCCCCGACGGGAAGACCGTGTTCGACGACTCGCACCGGAGCGGCAACCGGGTGCTCGACCCGCAGGTTGCCGCGTGCACGGCGAGCGTCCTCCACGGTCCCATCGACGAACCGATCGGCACGGCCAGCGGCAAAGGCATCCCCGGCCATGACGCGTTCGGGAAGACCGGCACCACCGACCAGAAGACGTCCGCGACGTTCCTCGGCGGGACCCCGGACCTCGTCTCCTACGTGTGGCACGGCAACCCGGATGCCGACGTGCCCGGCGCGGGCTTCGGTGGAGACCGCCCGGCCTCGATCTGGAACGACTTCATGAAGCGAGCGCTCGGGAGCCAGCCCGACGACCCGTTCCCGACGCCGGGGCCGGCCTGCGATGCACCCGGCAAGTTCATCGATCCGATCCTCGGCCGGACGACCGACGTGCCCGCTCCGGCCGCGCCGCCGCCTGGGAGCACGAGCCCCCCGGTACCTGGTTCGCAGGCTCCACCGACCTCCCGCGCGCCGCTGCCGGCGCCGCTCCCGGTCCCGCCCCCGCCGTCGACCCGACCGCCCGTCACCGTTCCTCAACCGTCACTCCCGGCCGCCGGCCCCGGTGTCGACGGCGGCAACGGCTAGCTCGTCTGCGATGAGTTCCGCTTGCAGTGCAGGTCGGACTCCTGCGCGGCGACGGAGGGGTCACGGATGTCGACCTACGGCCTGATCCACGGAGCCGGTTCGGACGGGTGGTACTGGCACCTCGTCGAGCCCGAGCTGCGCGCCCGTGGCCACGACGTCGTCGCGCCCGACCTCCCGTGCGACGACGACGCCGCGGGCCTCGGCGAGTACACGGATGTGGTCGTCGACGCGCTCGCCGGTCACGACACGAGCGACGTCGTGCTCGTCGCGCATTCGCTCGGTGGCTTCACCGCCCCGCTCGTGTGCGAGCGGATGCCGGTCGGGCTCATGGTCCTCGTCGCGGCGATGGTCCCCCTACCCGGCGAGCTGCTGGGCGACTGGTGGGCGAACACCGACTGGGCGCAGGTCCGGAACGACGCTGCGGAGCGCAACGGGACGACGCCCGTGGGGATGGACGACCCCGTGGCGTTGTACCTCC
>DATFVT010000468.1:0-4312 GCA_035260105.1 Acidimicrobiia bacterium | reverse complement strand
GCGTCGAGGCTGGCGCCCGCCTCGACGCGGATCACGCCGCGCTCGAGGTCGAGATCGAGCACCTGGTCGAGCGCGGTGGCGTCGATCACGGAGCCGCCCGCGTTCTGGGCCGCGTCGCCGTAGCTGCGCCCCAGCCCCCGGGCGATCGCGCCGCGGCGGCCGGGGCGCTCGAGCACGTCGTCGACGTCGTGCGCCGTGTCGGGCGTGACGACGTCGCCGGCGCTGGGCGCGGTGCGGCCCCATCCCACCAGCAGCCGGCGGCCATCGGGTGTCACGTGGTCAGCCGGCATGGACCCCGATGGCGAAGCACGCCAGCCAGACGACGCCGAGCAGTTGCAGCATGCGGTCGCGCAGCACGACCTCTTCGGGCGCGCCACCGCCTCCCTGCTCGACTGTGAGCGCGTACCGCAGGATCGCGAGCACGAACGGGACGATCGACAGGCGGAACCAGAACGTGTTGCCCACCTCGGCCGCACGCTCGAAGGCCCACAGCGCGTACCCGGTGATCGCGACGCCGGACGTCACCGCGCGCACGTAGTTGAGGAACGAATCCGAGTATTCGCCCAGCGTCTGCCGATGACCGGCCGACGAGTCGCCCAGCTCGGTCAGCTCGGCGTGCCGCTTCCCGGCCACGATGAACAGCGAGCCCGCGCCCACGACGATGAGGAAGAAGTTCGAGAGCGGCACGTCCGTGGCGTAGCCGCCGGCGATCGCACGCAAGCCGAAGCCGGCGGCGACCGCACCGAGGTCGAGGATGGGCTCGTGCTTGAGCCACAGGCTGTACGACACCGTCACCACGACGTAGGTGGCGACGACGAGCATCAGGCGACCGTTGTTGAGCGGCGCCGAGATCGCCAGGGCGAGCACGATCAGCACGACGGCGGTGACCTTCGCCTGTGCGGTCGTGATGAGGCCCGCGGCCACCGGGCGGTTCCGTTTCTTCGGGTGCTGGCGGTCCGCTTCCGCGTCCATGGCGTCGTTGAGGAAGTAGGTCCCGCTGGCGGCGAGGCAGAATGCGACGAAGGCGACCATCGTTCGAGCGAGCTGGTCGGGCTCGGTGAGCACGCCGGCCGCCCCCGGTGCCGCGAACACGAGCAGGTTCTTGACCCACTGCTTCGGGCGCGCCTCCCGCACGAAGCTGCGTATGCGGGAAGGCCGGCGACCTGCCTCCGGTGCCTCGGCTCCGGGCGTGGCTGCCGGCCGCTTCGAGGCGACGGACATCGCCCGACAGCGTACCGGGAAGCGTCCTCTACGCCTCGCGGCAACGGCGGCTTTGCCGACCGTTTCCGCAGAGCCGGAGCTTGCGACGGCGCCAATAGAGTGAGCGCATGGACGCCCGCAAGGTCTACACGCGCACGGGCGACGACGGCACCACCGGGCTCTTCCACGGCGGGCGCGTCGGCAAGGACGCGCCCGGCCCCGCCGCGTACGGGGACGTCGACGAGGCGGTATCGGCGCTCGGCGTCGCCCGGGCGCTGACCGCCCCCGATTCGGAGCTGCACGCCCTCCTGGTCCGGATCCAACGCGAGCTGTTCGTCGCCGGCGCGGAGCTCGCGACCGAACCGGACAGGCGCGACCGTCTGGAGCCTGGCATCTCGCGCGTGACGCCCGAGATGGTCACCGCGCTCGAGCCGGTCATCGACGACGTGACCACGCGCTTCGACCCGCCGCGGGAGTTCGTGGTCCCGGGCGAGAATCAGCTCGCCGCCGCGCTCGACCTCGCCCGCACCGTCGTTCGCCGCGCCGAGCGTCAGGCGGTGGCCGCGCGCGACGCCGGATGGCTCGACGGCAGTCAGGTCGTGCCGTACCTCAATCGACTCGCCGATCTCGTGTACACGCTGGCACGCTGGCAGGAGCACGGCTTTCGTCCCGTCCGCACCGACCGGAACTGAGCCCGACAGGAGGCGCCCGTGCCGCTCACATTCACCCTCGCCGCCCCGTCCGCCGACCGCGTCGAGGCCGACCTGCTGGCCGTGCCCGTCGGCGCCGGCCGCGCGCTGGGCCCGGGTGCCGACGCCGTCGACGCCGCACTCGACGGCGAGCTCGGCGCGTTCATGGAGGAGGCCGACTTCGAGGGCAAGCCGGGGCAGACGCTGCCCGTCCCGACGCGGGGCCGGGTCCGCGCCGCTGCCGCGCTACTCGTCGGCGTGGGTCCGTTCGACGAGGTGACGGCGGACGGCATTCGCCGCGCCGCGGCCGCCATCGCGCGGCGTGCAACGAAGGCGCCGACGGTCGCGACGACGCTCGTCGACCTCGCCGACGGCGCCGGCCTCGAACGTCCCGTCGCCGCGCAGGCGCTCGCCGAGGGCTTCGCGCTCGGCTCGTACCAGTTCCTCAAGTACAAGGCGAACGGGGACGCGAGCCGGCTGACGAAGGTCATCGTCGTCACTCGCCCGAAAGCGCGCGTCGAGGCTGCTCTCGAGCGCGGCGCGACCATCGCCGGCGCCGTCCGCTGGGCGCGCGACATGGTGAACGAGCCGTCGGGCGCCAAGTCGCCCGCCGCGTTCGCCGACGCGGCCAAGAAGCTCCTGCGCAACAAGGGCGTCACGGTCAAGGTCCTGACCGAGAACGAGCTCGAGGCCGAGGGCCTCGGCGGCGTCGTCGGCGTCGGCCAGGGCTCGGGCAACCCGCCCCGGCTCGTCAAGGCGACGTACACGCCCACCGGAAAGAAGAGCGGCTCGGTCGCGCTCGTCGGCAAGGGCGTCGTCTTCGACTCCGGCGGTCTGTCGCTCAAGACCTCGAGCGGCATGGAGACGATGAAGATCGACATGTCCGGCGCCGCGGCCGTCCTGGCGACGATGTCGGTGCTGAAGGCGCTGGACGTCAAGACGAAGGTCACCGCGTACGTGCCGATGGTCGAGAACATGCCCAGCGGCACCGCGATCCGACCCGGCGACGTCCTCAAGATCCGCAATGGGAAGACGGTCGAGGTGCTCAACACCGACGCCGAGGGACGTCTCATCCTCGCCGACGGGCTCTCGCTCGCCGCCGAGGACGAGCCCGACGCCGTCGTCGACGTGGCGACGCTCACCGGCGCGTGCATGGTCGCGCTCGGCGACAAGATCGCCGGCTTGATGGGCAACCGCGACTCGTGGAACGAGCAGGTCCAGGCGGCCGCCGACACCGCGGGCGAGCCGATGTGGCCGCTCCCGCTCCCGAAGGACTACCGCAAGCTGCTCGACTCGGAGGTGGCCGACCTGCGCAACATCAGCACGGGGAGCTACGGCGGCGCACTCACCGCCGCGCTGTTTCTCTCCGAGTTCGTCGACGGCGTCCCGTGGGTGCACCTCGACATCGCGGGCCCGGCGCGCGCCGGCAGCGACGACGGCTACCTCGTCAAGGGCGGCACCGGGTTCGCCGTCCGGACGCTCGTCGAGCTGCTCGAGCGGTTCAAGAAGCCGGCGCGGAGCGACTCGGCGGACTGAGCGGCATGAGTCGTCGACGCCGCGGCCGGCTCGTGGAGCGGCTGCGCGAGCGCAATCCCTTCCCCGAGGGAAGCGCCACGATCGGGCTGTGGCTCATCGTCGCGGGCGTCACGGCGTACCTGTTCCTCGCCATCTCGGGGCGCGCGCTCGGGAGCGACCGCTACAGCGCGCTGGCGGTGCTGTGGGTCCTGGCGTTCACCGCCGCGCCGGGCTTCTTCCAGCCGCTGGAACAGGAGGTCGCCCGGGCGATCGCCGCCCGGCGCGCCCGCCACGTCGGGACGCTCCCGGTCATCGAGCGCGCCGCGCTCACGGGCGGCCTGCTCGCCCTCGGTCTCGTGGTCGTGATCCTCGTCGCCGCCCTCGTCTCGCCGCTCGTCGAGTCGCTGTTCAAGGGCCAGGCGCTCCTCGTGTGGGCGCTGGCGATCATGCTCGTCGGGTACCTGGCGGAGCACATGACGCGCGGCGTGCTGGCCGGCTACGACCGCTTCGGTCCCTACGGCCTCCTCGTCGGCAGCGAGGGGATCCTGCGACTGGCCGCGTGCGTCGTCTTCGTCGTGGTCGGCGTCGAGACCGCCGGGCCCTACGGCCTGCTCATCGCGGTGGCGCCGTTTGCAGCCGTGGGGATCGCGCTGCGGGGCCAGAAGGGCTTGATCGAGCCGGGTCCGCCGGCGTCGTGGAAGGAGATCTCCGCCAACGTCGGGTACCTGGTGGCGGGGTCGGCCTTGGCGCTCGCGCTGCTGAACGCGGCCGCGATCGTCGTGCAGCTGCTCTCGAGCAGCTCCGAGTCGGAGCAGACCAGCTGGATCTTCGCCGGCATGCTGCTCTCCCGCGTCCCGCTGTACTTCTTCCAGGCGATCCAGGCGACGCTGGTGCCGGAGCTGTCGGAG
>DATFVT010000467.1:0-2811 GCA_035260105.1 Acidimicrobiia bacterium | reverse complement strand
CGGATAGAGCTTCTCTTCGGGCGGGTCCCACGGCTTGAGGAGGTAATGGTCGAGGTCGACGACGTTGATCGCCTCGATGGCCGCGTCCGTGTCGGCGTACGCGGTGAGCAGCGCGCGCCGCGCGTGCGGGAACAGATCCATTGCCTCTTCGAGGAACTCGAGCCCCGTCATGCCGGGCATGCGATGGTCGGCCAGGAGCACGGCGACGGGATCGCCTCGCAGCTTCAGCTCCTTCAGCGTGTCCAGGGCCTGGGGGCCCGACTCGGTCCGGACGACTCGGTAGTCCTCGCCGTAGTGGCGGCGAAGATCCCGTGCGACGGCTCGTGAGACGCCGGGATCGTCGTCCACGGTGAGCAGGATCGGCTTGCGGTCGGCGTCGACGGGCATGCGGCCTCGAAAATACCGGCCTCAGACGACCGTGTTGAACAGCTGTCGGGGACCGTCGAGGAACCGGCTCAGGGCGGTCAGCACCGCGGGCGGCTCGTGGGCCCCGTCCCGGTCGAGCGATCGGATGAAGGCGATCTGCTCGAGCGTCAGGACGCCGATGGCGAGGCTCTCGCGGAGCGCGTCGGAGGCGCTGGCCTGACCCGTCGTCACCTTGTAGGCGGAGGACATCGTGCCGGCGCGTCCCACGCCCTCGCCGCAGTGGAGGAACACGCGCCCGGTGCTCCGGGCGACGATGCGGACGAGGTCGTGGACCTGCTCCGGGGAGGGGGGTTGGCCGTCGGTCACCGCCATGTGGACGGACTCCACGCCCAACGCGCGCAGATCGTCATCGGTGCGGCGGGCGTCGGAGCTGGGTCGGAGGTCGACGACGGTGGTCACCCCGCTCTCGGCGAGGGAGCGAAAGCCTTTGTCGCCGGGTTGGGCGCCGCGCCAGAGGCGGTCGTCGACGACGTAGAGCTTCCGGACGCCGTCGAGCTTCGGGCCTGGGTGCAGCTCGGTGTCGTTCCTGGCCCACCAGCTCGCCGCGATCAACGCCAGGTTGCCCTGGATCAACACCAGGATCGTCGTCGCGACCACGACGAGCGCGCCGACACGGATACGGCGCGGCCATCGGCTCCCTCGAGGTTGCTCGACCGCCGGTCGCTCGGCAGTCGTGGTGGCCATCAGGTCCGCGTGGGCACCGCGGGCTCGAAGTACACC
The DNA here is from genome assembly GCA_035260105.1 of Acidimicrobiia bacterium. Taxonomy (GTDB): domain Bacteria; phylum Actinomycetota; class Acidimicrobiia; order IMCC26256; family JACDBD01; genus JALZAA01. The sequence goes on along the minus strand of DATFVT010000467.1, from coordinate 1,665 downwards.
GAACACGGGTGCCGGCGGTGGCTGACGTCCACGAGCCACTCGATGACGAGCAGGTAGACCGCGCCGAACAGCAGCGCGCCGACCACGTCCGAGAACCAGTGCACACCCATGTAGACGCGACTCGCCGCGATCACGACGATGATCGCGCTGGACGCGATCGTGGCCGCCCACCACAGCGCCCGTCGATGCGTCAGCAACGCGACGATCGGCGGCACGAGCCCCCACAACGCGATCGCCGCCAGCACGTGGCCGCTCGGGAAGGACGGTCCTCCGCTCGAGACCAGCGCCCCTTCGGAGGGACGGACACGACCCACGCTCGACTTCAACAGCCACTCACACGCAGGCCGAGCCAGCGTCGCCACGATGAGCAGCGTGGCCAGCGGGGCGCACACCCGCCATGCCAGCGCGAGCAGCACGACGAGCCCGATGACCACGACCTGCCAGCTGCCCAGCCGAGTCGCGTAGAGGAAGAACGTGTCCAGGGCGTCGGTGCGGTGCGTCGAGATCCAGCTGCGGACGGGCTCGTCCCACACCCGGAGGAGCGCCCCGTGCGACACGGCGGCGGCGGCCGCCATCGCGCCGAAGAGCACGACGATGGCAGGGAGCACCCACGGATACCGGAGCAGCACTCCGGCAGGGGTGATGGGTGGCTCGCGGTGAAGGTTCCGCGGCTCGACGACGTCGGCGGTTCGAAGGCTCATGCCCGAACCCCGAAGTCTACGGCGCCGAGCGGATCCGCCGAACGCGGCAGGTCGGCTACGAGGCGGCGAGCAGCTCGTCGATCCGGCGGTTGAGGGCGGTCTGGTCCGCGACGTGGACGTACATGTCCTTCGGCCGAGCCGACTGCGCCTGCCACGACAGTCCTCCCTGGTCGTTCACGACCGCGGCGCCCCCCTGCCCGAGCTCCGAGAACGCGCCGGACAGGTCGTCTGTCGCGTACAACAGCGTCGGCGCGTCCCAATTCCCGTCCCCCGGGGGCCCGCACCCGAAGAGCACCTCGTAGACGATGCGCATCGGATGGTTCGGAGCCGCCGCGCTGCAGAGCGCTCCACCGACCTTGGTCTGGACTCCGTCGAGCCCGTCGACCCAGGCGATCGGCGTGGGCCATCCGCCGCCGCCCACGACCGCGGCGGCGGCAGCGAGGTCGATCTTCTGGTTGGTGAACGGAGGTCCGCCCCCCGGGAAGATCCCGTCCATCTGCACGAGCCGTCTCACCTTCTTGCGGACCAGCCCCCGTCCGTCGAGCGAGCTGCCCTGCCCCCGCCTCGACGCGAGCAGGCCGGCCAGGTTCGTGTACCCGCCGACGGACACGATGGTCACGCTGTGATCGGGCTGCCGAGCCAACACCCGTCGGTAGAGCCCGACGGCGGCCGGCACGTCGCGCTGGTCACGGACGGAGTTCGGGAGCCGCCGCACCAGCTCGTCGGTGTACCCGTGCTGGAAGGTGTCGGCGGCGCTCCCGGCGGCGGCGCCGAGCGGGACGTCCGGGTGTCCGTAGGCGGTGTCGATCGCGTCGATCGCCGCGACCGCCGATGCGTTGGGGACGTTCGAGACGATGCCGAGGATCCGCAGCTTGCCCTGCTTCTGCAGGACGTTGGCGAGGCCGACCGTGCTCGCGTCGTCCCACCACCGCGACAGGTCCGTGTCGATGATCACGCGCGGGCC
>DATFVT010000466.1:0-6904 GCA_035260105.1 Acidimicrobiia bacterium | reverse complement strand
CACGTCGAGGTCACCGCGCTCGAGGCCGGACCGGTGCGCGCCCGTGTGCGCATCGACGCGACGTACTCGTGGCCGACGCACGCGATCGGTGACGAGGGATCGTGCTCACAACGGGCCGACGCCGTCGTGCCCGTCACCGTGGAGACCACCTTGGAGCTCCGTACCGGGGAGCGGTTCCTGCGCGCCCGCACCGAGCTGGACAACCCGTGCCGCGACCACCGCTTGCGGGTGCACTTCCCGCTCCCGGCCGCGGTCACGTCGTCGCACGCCGAGTGCGCGTTCGCGGTCGTCGAGCGAGGGCTGACCGCCGAGGGCGGCCCGAACGAGTTCGGCCTTCCGACGTTCGTGTCGCGCCGCTTCGTCGACGCCTCGGACGGCCGCGTCGGGCTCGCGGTCGTGCACGACGGGTTGCTCGAGTACGAGCTTCCCTCCGACGACGGCTCGCAGAGCAGCGAGCTGGCTCTCACGCTGCTGCGCGCGACGGGGTACCTGTCGCGGCTGCAACTCGCCTTGCGGGCGAGCCCGGCCGGGTACCCCTATCCGCTCCGTGGCCCGCAGATGCTCGGCCATCGCGCGTTCGAATACGCGCTGGTCCCCCACCGCGGCGACTGGAGGGACGCGAACCTGTACGACGTCGCCGACGAGGTGCTCGTCCCGCTCGAGCGCATCCGTGCCGGCGGCGTCGCCGGGGCGGCGCGCGAGCCCGCCGGGGCGCGGCTGCGCGTGGACGGTGCCCGGGTGTCGGCGGTCCTGCGCGAGCCGGGTGGCCTCGTGGTGCGCGTCTTCAACGCGTCCCCCGACGCGGCGAGCGCGACCGTGGAGCAGGACGCGGCGCCGGCGACGGGATGGACCGTCGACCTGGTCGGGCGCCCCCTCGTGCGCTTCGAGGGTGGGGTCGAGCTCGACCCGTGGGAGATCGCGACGCTCCGGCTCGACGCCGCGCCCTAGCTGAACCCGCCCGACTCGGACGGTGCGCCGACCGGCGCGGCCAGCAGCGCTTCCCCCCGCGCCTCCGTCGTCGACCAGGCGGGGTCGAGGCCGGGGGCGGTGAGCCGCATCGCACGCTCGCACTCCCACAGCAGCGCCGGTCGGGCGCCGTGCCATCGGATCGCGTAGGACACGCGCCCACCTCGCGTCGGCGCCTCGTGCACCTCGAGGTTCTGGCCGCGCCACTCGGGCGGGAGCTCGACCAGCAGCTCGGCCGATTCCTCGTCGCCGGCACCCACGAGCAGGTCGCGCACGGCGCGGAGCAGCGGCGCGGGCCCGTCGGGCCACGTGAACGTGGACGACGCGGACGCCAGGAGGGCGCGAAGCGTTCGCCACGGCGCGGCGTCGGGACTGCGTCGCGACGCCCGCGCCCGAGCCCGGACCCCGAGCCGCCGCCACGCCGTGGCCGCTTCGGCGTCGAAGCCCCAGTCCTCGAGCGCGGCGACGTCCTCGGGGCTCGGGCGCCGGCGGGCATCCGCCCCCAGCAGCAACGCCGCCCGTCCGGCGTCGACGGCGCGTTGGAGTCGCGCGTCGGGCAGGACGACGCGCATGCCGCGGCGCAGCTGCGCGTCCCAACCGGCGGCAGCTTCGGCGGCATCTGGGAGCAACGCGAGGTCCACGGCGTCGACGGGCACCGACCGTTCCGGGCGGCCGACGGCAAGCGCGCAACGGAGGCGCGTCCGGTGCGCGACGGGATGGAGCAGGGCAACCTCGAGGCGAGTGCGCCGGCCCCCGACCCCCGTGAACGGGTGGTCCTGCGCCCGACCCGCGGCGACGACGTCGAACGTCTCGCCCGGCGTCCCGGCGGCCCAGCGCGACGCCGGCCGCGGTGTCCGGAGCGCCGGGCGCCCGTCCACGGTGACCCACGCCCCGCGGGTGGCGACGCTCCGCACCCGGCCCGCCGCCGCCGGCCCGATCACAAGCGCGACCACGAACGGCGCCGGCGACGCGTTCTCGATCTCTACTGCGACCAGCCCCGCCGGTCCGCCCGCGCCCCACGCCCGGTGCACGGCGTCGCCGCCGGGGATCCGCACCGCCGTCTCGACGATCGGCGCCGCGCCGACGAGCGTCTGCCGGACGGCCGCCTCGCGCCCGGGCACGTGCCAGCGGTCGTCGGCGCCGATCCACCAGTCGAGCTGCCAGCGGCCGCCGTCCGGCGTGATCGCGCCGTGCTCGTCGACCAGGGCCTGGTGCGATGAGCCGAGCACCCCGACGCGAGTCACGTGATGCCGTGCAGCTCGGCTTTCGCCTCCCGGAGCATGAGCGCGGTGACGAGGTCCTCGGCGCGTTTGCCTTCGTAGAGGACGTTGCCGACCTGCTCGGCGATCGGCATCTCGACGCGGTGCCGCTCGGCGAGTTCCAGCACGGCTGCGGTCGACTTCACGCCTTCGGCGACCATCTTCATGTCGGCGACGACGTCGTCGAGCTTGCGTCCCCTGCCGAGCTCGACGCCGACGGTCCGGTTCCGACTCTGGGTGCTCGTGCAGGTGGCGACGAGGTCACCCATGCCCGCGAGCCCCGAGAACGTCAGCGGGTTGCCGCCGAGCGCGATGCCGAGACGCGTGAGCTCGGCGAGCCCGCGGGTGAGCAGAGCCGCCTTCGTGTTGTCGCCGTACCCCAGACCGTCGGCGATCCCGGCTGCGATCGCCATCACGTTCTTGAGCGCGCCCGCGATCTCGCACCCGACGACGTCGGGGTTCGTGTACACCCGGAACGTCATCGTCATGATCAACCGCTGAAGGTCGTGCGCGGTGGGCTCGTCGCTCATCGCGACCACCGACGCCGCCGGCTGCCCGGCCGCGATCTCGCGGGCGAGGTTCGGGCCCGTGAGGACGCCGATCCGGTCGGGCAGGTGCGTCGGCAGCACCTCGGCGATCACCTCGGTCATGCGCCGCAACGTCCCCTGCTCGACACCCTTCGCCAGGCTCACCACCGGGACGGCGGGGCGCACGAACTCCGCCGCTTCCATCAGCACGGCGCGCATGCCGTGCGACGGCACGCCGAGCACGACGACGTCGGCGCTGCTGCAGGCGTCGGCGATGTCGGAGGTGACGCGCAGCGTGTCCGGCAACGCGATGCCGGGGAGGTAGTCGGCGTTCTCGTGCCGCTGCGCGATCGAGTCGGCGAGGTCGGGGCGTCGGACCCAGAGCACGGTGTCGGCGTTGTTCGACACGATCGAGGCGACGGCCGTCCCCCAGGATCCGCCGCCGATCACGGCGACCCTCGACGCGTCGCTCACGGGGCGGCCTCGACGCCTTCGGTGCGCTTCGCCGGGCGTACGCGCGCGGTCTCGGGCCCGCGCTGCCACCATCCGTCGTCGCCCGGTCCCGGGCGCTGCGGGTAGATCTCCCGCGCCCGGGCGACGCACCGGGCGATGCCGGCCATGATCCGATCGGTGGCGTCGGCGACGTCGTCGTCGGGGTTGACGCGCACCGGGGGCCCGACGACCGCGGTCTCGGCCACGCCCCAACGCCAGTGCGGCTTGCGGCCCTTGAACAACGTGCGGTGCGCGCCCCACAGCCCGACCGGCGTCACCGGGACCCCGGATTGCGCCGCCAACCGGGCTGCGCCGGACTTGCCCGCCATCGGCTCCAGGTCGAGCGAGATGGTGCCCTCGGGGAAGATGGCGACGCACTCACCGCGCTCGAGCGCGTCGACTGCGAGCTCGAGCGAACCGGCCGCCGACGGCGAATTGCGCACCACGGGGATCTGGTGGACCTGATGCAGCAGGAACCCGAGCGGCTGCTTGTCGAACAGCTCGGCCTTGGTCAGGAAGCGCACGCGTCGGTGCCGCCGGTCGGCGAGGTAGGCGAGCGCGAGCGGATCGAGGTACGAAGTGTGGTTGCTGGCGAGGATCACCGGGCCGCGCGGCGGGATGAGATGCGCGCCCTCGATCGTCCACCTCATCCCGTAGTGCAACGGCGGCAACAACGCCGTCCGGGCCACGGAATACACAGGTTCCAAGGCCGTTAGCATACGCATTCACATGCAATCCGACTTGCGGCGTGCGTTGCGGAGTCGTGAATGACGGGTGCCGGCGTCGTGATCCCGGTGCGGGCGTTCGCGTTGGGGAAGGCGCGGCTCACCGCACAGCTCGACGACGAGACTCGCTCCGCGCTCGCCCGCGCGCTCGCCGACCGGGTGGGTGCCGCATCGGGTGAGCTCCCGACCGTGGTCGTGTCGAGCGCCGACGACGTACGCGACTGGGCGGGCACGCGCGGGCTCGATGTCGTCGCCGATCCCGGCACGCTCGACGAAGCCGCTGCCGCCGGCCGGTCGTGGGTGGCGGCCCGCGGCCGCGCCCGTGCCGTCGTCGCCCACGCCGACCTCCCCTTCGCCCGGACCCTGGCGCCGCTCGCGCGTGACGGCAGCCGCCCGATCGTCACCGTCGTCCCGTGCCACCGCGACGACGGCACCACGGTGATCTCGGTCCCGGTCGACGTGCCGTTCGAGTTCGCGTACGGGCTCGGATCGTTCCGGCGCCACGCCGCCGAGGCCCGGCGCCTCGGGCTCGGCTTCCGGGTCGTCCGCGACGCCGAGCTCGCCTTCGACGTCGACGTGCCCGACGATCTCGACCGCCTCGATCACCTTGTCTCGTCCCTCGACGGGCTCGTTGTCTCCCGCCGCCGCTGAGCTGCCCCCGCCGGCGCGGGCGCTCGCGATCGGCGCCCACCCCGACGACGTCGAGTTCGGCTGCGGCGCCACGCTCGCCAAGTGGGCCGCGGCCGGCGCCGCCGCCACCCTCCTCGTGCTCACCGACGGCTCGAAGGGCACCTGGGACGCCGACGCCGATCTCGCCGCCCTCGTCGCCACCCGCCACCGCGAGCAGGACGAGGCGGCCGCCGTCCTGGGGCTGGCCGGGGTCGAGTTCCTCGACCTCCCCGACGGCGAGCTGGCCGACGGCCTCACCGAACGGGCGCTCGTCTGCGAGGCCGTCCGCCGGCTCCGGCCCGACGTCGTGCTCGGCCACGATCCGTGGAAGCGGTACCGGCTCCACCCCGACCACCGCCACGCCGGGTGGCTCACGCTCGACGGGGTGGTCGCGGCGCGCGATCCCCACTTCTTCCCCGACCAGGGGCTGCCCGCCCACCGGCCCCGCCGGGTCCTGCTGTTCGAGGCGGAGGAGGTCGACCACCTCGAGCCGGTCGAGCGGTTCCTGGACACGAAGATCCGGGCCCTGCTGCGCCACCGCAGCCAGTGGCCGTCGACGATGCGGATCGACGCCTCGGCCCCCGACCACGACGCCCAGCTCGAGGGGTTCGTGGGCCGGGTGCGGAGCGAGGCCCAGGCGGCCGGACGGGCCGCGGGAACGGGCCCAGCCGAGGGGTTCAAGCTGCTCGATAAGGTGTGACCCGGCGGCGTCCGGTCGCGAGAAGGGGGCCCGAAGGCCCCCTCCTCATCTCTGTTGAAGCTTGGTAGCTCGCCTTACCGGCGGGCCCGCCTCTTCGCCGGACGCCGCTTTGCCGTCTTGCTCGCCGCAGCCTTGCGACGGCGACGCTTGACCGGCTTGGCCGTACCGGCAGCCTTGCGACGACGCCGCTTCACCGGCTTCGCCGCCCCCGCTGCCTTGCGACGACGACGCCGCTTGGCAGGCGCCGCTGCAGCCTTGCGACGGCGACGCTTGGCGGGTGCCTTCTTCGCAGTGGCCTTGCGACGACGACGCCTGACCGGCGTCTTCTTCGCTGCAGCCTTGCGACGACGACGCTTGACCGGCTTCGACGCCGCGGCCTTACGCCGCCGCTTCGCCGGCTTCCGTGCCGTCGACTTACGTGTCGTCCGGCGACGCGCCGTCGTGCGCCGCTTCGCCGGCTTGCGTGCTGTTGATTTCCGAGCTGATTTCCGTGCTGTACGTCTCTTCGCCGGAGGCACGGTCACCACCTTTCGTCGGGAATATTTCGGTAAAGAAGATCGGCAGTCTTTCGCCGAGCGTCTCTACTTGTTCACGGCGGACTTGAAGCCGGCTCCGGCCGAAAACTTCACGCCCTTGGATGCCGCGATCTGAACCGGTTCGCCGGTGCGCGGGTTGCGACCCGTGCGCGCTGCACGCTGGGTGCGCGACCAAGCGCCGAAGCCGGGAACCGTGACCTTGTCGCCGCGAGAAACTGCACTCTGGACGACATCGATGAGGCTGTCGACGACGGCTGCTACGTCCTTCTTGTCGACACCACCTGCCGCCGAGTGAACTGCATCGACGAGCTCTGACTTGTTCACGCCAACCTCCGAATTTGCGGCCGGGTATCTGAGAAAGTTCAACCGATCTCGACCACAATTTCAAGCATTTCCATCAATTCTGAACGACGCGCGCGCTCAGAGCAAGCTCTGAGTGCACACACACCGCCCCTCGAACGCACATCGTCGGCAGCAAAGTGTGCAATCGCATCGAACCGCGCCGAGAATTCGCGCAATGTGAGTCCGTGTCGAACACGGTAACCCGCGCGACGATGCAAACGGTGGATATCCCGCTTGCAGACGGGGCGTACGACGCGTTCGTCGTGTGGGCCGAGACGCGCGACGACGACTCGATCGCGCTCGATCTCACCATCACGACCGGCGCGCAGAAGGGCGACGTCGTGTCCGTGCGCGCGACGAGCACACCGCGCGACGCGATCGATCTCGTCGGCATGCCGTGCACGCTCCGGGTGCGCGCCGGGGAACCGACCGTCGAGTGGTGAGACGCACGCGCGAGGGCGCAGAAACCGCTCTTGACCAGGCAAAACGCGGAAGACCCGGCCGTTGCGGCCGGGTCTTCGCAGTGCAGCCCCGACGGGATTCGAACCCGTGTTACCGCCTTGAGAGGGCGGCGTCCTAGGCCACTAGACGACGGGGCCGGGGCTCATGTCCGGGCTCGGGGGGGAGGACTCGAACCCCCAACGACAGGGCCAGAACCTGTTGTGTTGCCGATTACACCACCCCCGAA
>DATFVT010000465.1:0-3545 GCA_035260105.1 Acidimicrobiia bacterium | reverse complement strand
GTTCTCGATGACGGAGTTGTCGCCCAGCGCGGTGTCCTCGGCGACCTGGTCGAGGAACTTGTGGAAGTCGTCGGAACCGGACCGGTCGGCGATGGCTCTCGGGATGGCCGGGAAGGCGTAGTCCTCGGTCGGGAGCGGCGGGTGATCCGCGGCCGGCTTGCGCGCCATGACCTGGTCGACGACCGGGGCCAGCCGCTTCTCCTTTTCCTTGACGGCCTGCTCGTCTCGCTCGAGGAACTCGGGCAAAACCACGCGGCCGAACAGCTCGAGGCTCTCCATGATGTGCTCGTGCTCGTTCTTGCCCGACTGGCTCACGAAGATGACCTGATCGACGCCGCACTCCTCGTACCGGAGCAGGAACTCTCGGATCTGCTCGGGCGTGCCCACCGCGCCGCGGAGGCCGCCGAGTCCGCCCTGCACGACCTTGGCCCCGAGGCGGTCGGAGTTCGCCGCCGCCGCGTGCACGGCGCCGGGGTCGAAGCCCTGCTCGCCCCGCTGGCGCTGGTACTCCGCCCACACGTCGGTGACACCGGGCTGGTGGCGACCGAAGACGTAGTAGTGCGCGAGTGAGTACCCGAAGAAGTTGGCCCCCTCGAGGCCGCGATGCATCGCCTCGTCCTCGTCGGGGTGGCACATGAACGTCGTCACGCACGCCAGGTTCGGGTTCACGGCATCGCCGACCGGCACGCCTTCACGCTCGAGTGTCCCGTAGTAGTCGCCGACCCAGTGGCGGGCGTCCTCGGGGTCGATGAACGCGAACGTGAGCGCGCCGATCCCCTTCTGCGCCGCCAGGTGGATCGTGTCGCGCCGGCTGCACGCGACCCACACCGGCGGGTGCGGCTTCTGGCGCGGCTTGGGCACGACGTTCCGCGGCGGCATCGTGACGAACTTGCCGGCGTGGCCGGTGAACGGCTCTTCGGTCATGCACCGGACGGCGACCCGGAGCCCCTCTTCCCACATCTCCCGCTTCTCGATGGGATCGATGAGGAAGCCACCGAGCTCGGCTTCGGACGACGACTCGCCGGTGCCGAAGTCGGCGCGCCCGGCCGAGACGAGGTCGAGGGTCGAGATGCGCTCGGCGACTCGAGCGGGGTGGTTGAACGGCGGCGGCGTCTGCACGATGCCGTGCCCGAGACGCATCTGCTTGGTCCGCTGCGACACCGCGGCGAGGAACACCTCGGGCGCGCTCGAGTGGCTGTACTCCTCGAGGAAGTGGTGCTCGACCTCCCAACAGGTATGGATGCCCAGCTTGTCGGCGAGCTCGCACTGCTCCAGCGCGTTCTGGAGCAGCGTGTACTCGGAGTCCTCCTGCCAGGGACGGGGCAACTGGTGCTCGTAGAACAACCCGAACTTCATGGCGATCCTCAGTAGGTGCCGGCGGCGACGAAGGCGCCGTCGTCGGTCGGACGGATGGTGCCGTGGGCGTGGAACCCCTCGAGCAGGGCATCGCGCCGGGGGTTGCCGTCGAGCGCGTGCTCGACCTCCCGCAACGTGAGGGTCAGGTTCTGCTCGCGGCGGGGACCGAGCGACTCCGCCAGGCCGCGGTCCCATAGCCTGCCGACGATCTCGGTGCCGGGGTACTTGCGTCCCGACTCGCCGACGAACGCACGGTCGCGCATCTCGGTGAGCGCGGTCTTCAGGTACTCGACGTGCGGAGTCTCGTCCTGGCGGATGTACGAGACGAGACGGGATGCGGCGCCGTCACCCGCGACCAGGTCGGTGTCGGACAGCACGGACTCGGCCCACGCGAACGTGTGGAACGCCGAGATCTCGATCAGCAGGATGTTGATCATCCGCTGGATCAGCATCTCGAAGTCGAGGTCCAGGTCGCCGAAGACCCGGGCATCTTCCATCTGCCGCCGGATGCGCTGCGGGTCGGGAGCGGTGCTGCCGCCCCCGCCGATTCCCATGCGTTCGAGCATCCGGGCCGTCTCGTCCTCGGTGACGGGGTTCTCGAACGCGACGTCGCGCGCCGCGAACCACATCTGCTTGTGGCCGGCCTCTTCGTCGAACCCGGCCTCGTCGCGGGCGTGGGCCTCGAAGAGCCCGCAGTGCAGGTGCGAGACCGCCGTGCCGGCCACGCTGTCGTCGAAGCGGCGCTGGGGATCGCCGACGTTCGCGTGGCGGATCATCGCACCGAAGCCCTCGACGGTGCCGATGCGCGTCAGGGTGGTGATGACGGGGCCGGGCACTCCCTCGCCGATCAGGAACTTGGCCTGGTCGACGTTGGGGTACGTCTCGGGCCACGTCGACAGGGGCACGTCGATGAGCTCCGTGCCGAACGTCGCCGCGTGGTGCTGTTGCCACGCCTCGATCGCCGGGACGCGGTTGAACGTCCGGGGTGAGTGGTACACACCCGCGTCGTCGAACCCGCCGTGGCAGCGCACGCCGCCGACGACGAGCGGCTCGGCGACGTCGTCCGTCGCCAGGAGATCGTCCTCGGTCCACTCGAGCTGAACGTTCACGCGGCGGCCCCCGTTGACCGGTCGGACGACAACGGTATACTCACGAGTATACCTATGGCAAGTGCCGATCCTGCCGTCGTCGATCCCGCTCCCACCGGTCCCCTCCCGCGGGCGGCGCGCCAGGAGGCGATCCTGCGGGGCGCCGCCCGCGCCTTCGCCCGGGGCGGCTACGCGGCGACGTCCATGGAGGACATCGCGGCCGCGTCCGGCATCACCAAGCTCATCGTCTACCGGCACTTCGCGGGGAAGGAAGACCTGTACCGCGCCGTGCTGCAGCAGGTGTTCGACCGCCTGGCCGAGGAGTTCGTCGTCGGGTACTCGCAAGGTATCGGCGGCGTCGGCGCCCGCTCGCTCCTGACCGTCGCCCGCGAGAACCCGGACGGCTTCCAACTGCTCTGGCGCCACGCCGCGCGCGAGCCCCAGTTCGCCGAGTACGCCCGCGAGCTCCGCGAGCGGTCCGTCGACGCGTCCCGGGCGCTCCTGGCCGGCCAGGTGCAACCCGACCTCTACGAATGGGCCGCGCACACGCTCGTCGACGAGCTCGTGGTCGCGGTCCTCAACTGGCTCGAGTTCGGCGACCCCGCCCGCGACGAGGAGTTCGTCGGGCTGGCGACGGCGGGGGCGCGGGCGGGGACCCGGGCCTGGGTGTCCGGCTGACGAGCCCCGGACACGGGACGACCCCGGACCGCAGCCCGGGGCCTGCCCCGGTGGGGCCCAGCCCGCCCCACCCACTGCCACACTAAGTGGCCTTTGTCGGGGCGACGGTACGGGCCCTCGCGCGGAACGTCAACCGCGGCCCGCGAAAACGGCGGAAACTCAACGATCCGAGTTCGCGCGCTCTGTGACTGGTCGCGCGCGACGTGGTCAGGTGGTGCCGAGGGCGGGCCGGGGGACGGCCGCCGGAGCGGGGCGGCGGGCCTCGACCTCGGCGAGCTGCTCGGCGGTCATCACGGCCCGGAGCGAGACGATCGCGACCTCGAGCTGGTCGAGCGTGGGCTCGCGCGTCGTGAGCCGCTGGAGCGCGAGGCCGGGACGCATCAGGGCGCGGACGAGGCGCGAGTCCATGTGCCGGGCCGCGAA
>DATFVT010000464.1:0-6186 GCA_035260105.1 Acidimicrobiia bacterium | reverse complement strand
CACCTCGCGTGCCCGGAAGAGCAATTCGCCGAGGGTCTCGACGTCGCGGTGTCGCTCGGCGGCGACGGCACGATGCTGCGAACCGTCGACATCGTCTACGAGGCGGGTGTACCGGTGCTGGGCGTGAACGTCGGCGACCTGGGCTACCTCACCGAGGTGGAGCCGGGCGCCCTCGATCGCGCGCTCGAGCGCCTGCTCGCGGGCGACTACGACGTCGCCGAGCGGATGGCGCTGCAGGTCGACGTGGACAGCACCGGGCCGGCGAAGGGCCGCTGGTGGGCACTCAACGAGGCCGTGCTGGAGAAGGCGCAGAGCGGCCGGGTGACGCGTCTCGATGTGCGGATCAACGGCGCGTTCTTCACGACCTACGCCGCCGACGGCGTCATCATCGCGACACCCACCGGCTCGACGGCGTACTCGTTCTCGGCCCGAGGCCCGATCGTGTCACCGCGTCTTCGGTGCCTCGTGCTGACGCCGGTATCACCTCACATGCTCTTCGACCGGTCGCTGGTGCTCGACGGGGCGGACGAGCTGAGCTTCGTCGTGGTCGACGAGCGCACCGTGGTGCTCACCTTGGACGGGCGCGAGCTCGGCGTGGTCGAGACGGGCGCGACGATCATGTGCACAGGCGGGCCGCGGCCGGCGCGCATGGTGACCTTCGGCCCGCGCGACTTCCATCAGATCCTCAAGGCGAAGTTCGGCCTCGCCGATAGATAGGTATCGCCGACGCAGTGCTGACCGAGCTGCACGTCACCGACCTCGGGATCGTCGCCGATCTCACGCTCGTCCTCGATCGGGGCCTTACAGCGATCACGGGCGAGACCGGTGCGGGGAAGACGCTCCTGGTCGAAGCGGTCGAACTGCTCGTCGGCGGCCGCGCCGATGCCACGCTCGTCCGCGACGGCACCGCCGAGGCGCGCGTGGAGGGCCGCTTCGTGGACGAGGCCGGTGCCGAGGTCGTGTTGTCACGCGTCGTGCCCGTCGACGGGCGCAGCCGCGCCTACATCGACGGCCGCCTCGCGACGGTCGGCGAGCTCGCCGAGGTCGGGGCCCGACTCGTCGACCTGCACGGCCAGCACGCGCATCAGTCGCTTCTCGCGCCCGGCATCCAGCGCGGCGCGCTCGACCGGTTCGTCGGGTCTCCTGCCACCGATCCGCTCGCGGAGTACCGCGCCGCCCGCGAAGAGCTACGGCGAATCGCATCCGAGCTCGACGGCCTCGGTGGGGACGAACGCGCCCGGGCCCGCGAGCTCGACCTGCTCCGGTTCCAGATCGGCGAGATCGAAGCCGCCTCCCTGGATGACGCCGGGGAGGATGTCGCCCTCGAAGCCGAAGAGGCCCTCCTCGCGGACGCGATCGCGCACCGGGAGGCGCTAGCTGCCGCGTACGGCACCGTCGAAGGTCCGGCGCTCGACACCGTCGGCGCCGCGGCGGCGGCGCTGGCGGGCCGCGCTCCGTTCGCCGACCTGGCCGAACGGCTGCGCGCCATGCAGGCGGAGCTGGCCGAGCTGGGTCGTGACCTGCGGGTGGCGCTCGACTCGGTCGAGGACGATCCCGGGCGCCTGGAGGAGATCCGGGCCCGGCGCGCGCTCCTGCGCGAGCTGACGCGCAAGTACGGCGAGACGCTCAGCGACGTGCGCGCGTACGCCGACGAGGCGCGGCTGCGCCTCACCGAGCTCGAGGGCTACGAGGCGCGCGCATCCGAGCTCGAGCGAGCCCGTGAGGTCATCCGGCAGCAGGCCGCGGATGCAGCCGCTTCGTTGTCCCGGGCTCGCCTGGGTGGAGCCGGCTTCCTCGCCGAGGCGGTCACACCGCACCTACGTGAGCTGGCGATGCCGGCGGCGGCGTTCGAGGTCGTCGTCGAACCGGCGGACCCCACCGACGACGGCGCCGATCGCGTCACCTTCCTCATCTCTGCCAACCCGGGCGAGCCACCCCGTCCCCTCGGCAGGGTCGCGTCGGGTGGCGAGCTCTCACGCGCGATGCTTGCGGCGCGCGTGGTGCTCTCGGAGGCGCCGCCCACGTTGGTCTTCGACGAGGTCGACGCCGGCATCGGGGGTGAGGCGGGAGCGGCGGTGGGCCGCCTGCTCGCCGATCTCGCCGGCACGCACCAGGTGCTGGTGGTGACGCACCTCGCGCAGGTGGCGGCCTACGCAGATGCGCAGGTCGTGGTCGAGAAGCGCGAGCAGGGGAAGCGCACAGTGGCGACCGCGGAGACGGTGACCGGCGAGGAGCGCGTCGGGGAGCTGTCGCGCATGCTCGCGGGCGTCGGCGAATCGGCCCATGCCCGCAGTCATGCCGCCGAGCTGCTCGACGCAGGTGTCAGCTTCAAGCGGGCGAGGGCCCATGGCGCGGCGTAGCACGCGCACCGTCGCAGAGGTGACGGGAACGGCGCGCATCGACCGTCGGACGAAGGACCTCGTGAAGCGACTGGAGCCCGGCGACATCGCGGTCATCAACCACCGCGACCTCGACCGGGTCGCCGCCGAAGGGCTCGTCGGCGCGGGCGTGGCGGCCGTTGTGAACGCAGGCGAGTCGATCTCCGGTCGGTACCCGAACGGCGGTCCCATCCGCGTGGTGCAGGCCGGTATCCCACTCGTCGACCGAGCGGGGGAGGACGTGATCGATCGCGTGCACGAAGGCGAGCAGCTCCGCATCGACGGCGGCGAGATCCGGCGTGGCGACGAGCTCATCGCCACGGGCGAGTTGCTCAACGCGGAGGGCATCCAGGCGGCGATGGATGCGGCCCGCGTCGCGATCGGAGGTGAGCTCGAGCGCTTCGCCGTGAACACGCTCGAGTACATCCAACGTGAGGCGAAGCTCACGTTCGAGCCGATCGAGCTGCCGCCGATCAAGACGCAGTTCCGCGGCCGGCACGCGCTCGTGGTGGTCCGCGGCCACGACTACCGCACCGATCTCGCCGCGCTGCGGCCTTACATCCGCGAGTACCAACCGGTGCTGATCGGTGTCGATGGCGGCGCGGACGCCCTCCTCGAGATGCGGCTCAAGCCCGACATCATCATCGGCGACTTCGACTCCGTGTCGGAGGAGGCGCTCGGGACGGGCGCGGAGCTGATCCATCACGTGCACCTCGACGGCCGGGCGCCGGGACGAGAAGCGCTCCAGGCGTGGGGTGTTCCGTACCACGAGTTCGTCGTCGACGGGACGAGTGAGGACGTCGCGATGTTGCTCGCCTACGAAGCGGGTGCGTCGCTCATCGTGGCCGTGGGGACCCACGCGTCGATGGTCGAGTTCCTCGACAAGGGTCGGAAGGGAATGTCGTCGACGTTCCTGACCCGCTTGCGGCTCGGTCCCGCGCTCGTCGACGCCAAGGGCGTGAACCGGCTCTACGAAGGGCGCGTGCGCCGGCGTGACATCGCGTTGCTGGTCGGATCGGCGATCATCGCCATCATCGTCGTCAGCATCGTGTCGGAACCGATCCACGTCTTCCTTCGGGGTGTCGAGCTCACGCTGAGAGACTTCTGGTTCTCCATCACCGACACGTTCTGATCGCATGATCAACTTCCGGTTTCACATCGTGTCCCTCATCGCGGTGTTTCTCGCGCTCGCGCTCGGGATAGTCATGGGCGCGACGGTCGTGAACCGAGCCATCGTTGACCGGTTGAACGACCGGATCGACACGGTCGAGGACAACGCGAACAAGCGCAAGGCGGAGAGCGACCAGCTGCGCGGCGAGGTCGGCCAGCTGCAGCAGTACATCGACGGCACGAAGAACTTCGCGATCGCGGGGAGGCTCGACGGGGTCCCCGTCATCACCATCGCGACGCGAGGCGTCGACGCCGATGCCGTCAAGCAGACCGTCGAGCTCGCTCAGCAGGCCGGAGCGCGGGCGCCGGGGATCATCTGGCTCGAGGAGAAGCTGACGCTCTCGGACCCCAACGCGCTCCGTGAGCTCGGCGACCTGCTCGGGCGACCGGGTCAGTCCGCCAGGGTGACCCGCGAGGACGCGTGGAACACGATCGCGAGTCGCTTGGCGACCGGGGTCGGGACGGCCGCCAACGGCCGCGACCTGCTCGTCGCCCTGGCCGACGCCGGGTTCATCAGCTTCGAGCCCGTCGGGAACCAAGGCGACAACTTCTCACCAGCCACGTTCGGGGGCGGCGAGGCCCGGGTCCTGCTCATCGACGGCACGAACGGGCAGGTCGCGGCCAACGAGGTCGTCGCGCCGCTCAGCACCGCGCTCGTCGCGAACCGCTTCCGCGTCGCCGCCGGGGAGGTGTTCGACGAGAAGGACGGCGGTCCGAAGCGGGGCACGACGTTGTCGCCCATCCGTGACAGCGACGACCTCAAGCAGGCAGTCTCTACGGTCGACGATCTGGACATGCTGGAGGGCCGCGTCGTGTCCGTACTCGCGCTCGCCGATTTCGGTCGCAATGTGGTCGGACAGTACGGGTACGGCGCGGGGGCGGCGCAGAGCGCACCCGAATGGCAGAACCAGTAGCGGACGCGCGGTCGGTCTCGCGATCGGCTGCGGGCATGGGGGCGGCCGCGGCGGCGTCACGGGTGATCGGGTTCGCGCGTGTCCTGGCCATCGCCGCGATCCTCGGGACGACCTACCTCGGCAACACGTTCACGTCGTCGAACTACGTGTCGAACGTCCTCTTCGAGTTGCTCGCCGCGGGAGCGCTGTCCGCGGTGCTCGTCCCGACGCTGGTCGACCTGCTGGCCCGTCCCGACGAGCCCGAAGCGGAACGCGTCGCCGGCAGCGTCCTCGGCCGGGCACTCATCGCGCTCGGCGCCGTGACCGTCGTCGGTGTCGTCGCCGCGCCGTGGCTCGCCAGTCTGCTCGCGAGCGGCGTCAGCGATCCGACGATCGCCGCCCAGCAGGAGAGCCTGGCCACGTTCCTGTTGCGCTTCTTCGTCCCGCAGGTGCTGCTCTACGCGATCGGCACCGTCGCCATCGCGGTCCTGTACGCGAAACGCCGGCTGGTCGTCACCGCGATCGCCCCGATCGGGAACACCGTGATGATCGTCGCCGGGCTCGTCGTCTTCCGCGTGCTCACTGGAGGCGACACCGGGCTGGATCTCACGCTGGCGGAGAAGCTCACGTTGGCCCTCAGCGGCACGCTCGGCGTCGCCGCGTTCGTGGCCGTCCCGAGCATCGCCCTCCACCGCACCGGTTTCCGGCTGCGGCCGCGCCTGGGTCGGGGCGATCCGGCCGTGAACCGGCTTCTGCGACTGTCCGGATGGGCCGTGCTCCAGCACGCCGAGATCGGATTGCTGCTCGGTGCCGCCATCGTCCTCGGCAACTCGGTCGAAGGAGGGACGGTCGCCTATCAGGTGGCGTGGGTGTTCTTCCTCGCGCCCTACGGCGTCATCGCCCAGCCCATCCACACTGCGATCCACAACGAGCTGTCGATCGAGGCCGCCCGGTCCGACTTCGACGGGTTCGCACGCTCGCTGCGCTGGGCGCTCGACGCCATGGCCACCCTCATCGTGCCCGTGTCGGCGGCGATGATCGTGCTCGCCCGACCGGGGATGACCGTCTTCGCGTTCGGCGAAGCCGCCGAGAACGGTGTCGCCCTCCTGGCCGCGGGTCTCGCGTCCCTCGCGCTCGGCCTGTTCGCGTACGGCGCCTTCCTGATGCTCGCCCGCGCCTACTACGCCCTCGGCGACAGCCGGACCCCTGCGGTCGTCGCCCTGATCACCGGAGTCCTCGGCGTCGGGGCGATGGCGATCGGTGTCTACCTGACCGAAGGCGCGGCGCGGGTGGCGGCGCTCGGGATCGGCCACTCCATCGCGTACACCGCCGGCACACTGATCCTGAGCGTCGGCCTGTCCCGCCGCACGGGGCACGCGATCGTCCCAGCAGCGCTCCCGCGCGCCATCGGCCTCTCGGCGGTGATCGGCGTCGCCGCATGGGGCGTGGTCTCGGTGGTCGATCCTGCGGGGCGTGTCGCCAACGCCCTCCTGTGCACGGTGATCGTCATCGTCGGCGGTGCGTTGTATCTCCTCGGCGTCCGAGCCACCGGCGGACGCGTCGAGCGCCGCCGTGTCGAGGAGCCGGAGGTGCCGGATCTCGAGCCGGACAGCGCCGAGGTCGACGCGTGAGGCGCGCGGTCACCCTCGGCCTCCTCGCGGTGCTGGCGGTGCCGCTCGCCCTGGTCGGCATGTCCGACGGTGCCCGGGCGGGTACGGCCAAGCCGAAGGCGCGGCGGGTGCTCG
>DATFVT010000463.1:0-2787 GCA_035260105.1 Acidimicrobiia bacterium | reverse complement strand
GCGGCGGCGACGGCTGACCGCCGGATCGGGTCGGGCGGCGCGCCGGTAGCATTGACGCCACCTGGAGGGATGACCGAGCGGCCGAAGGTGCTCGCCTGCTAAGCGAGTGGGGCTCACGCCCTCGAGGGTTCAAATCCCTCTCCCTCCGCCACCCGCTCCGAGGACGACCGGACCATGCCCGAACCCGCCGCGCAGCTCCTCGAACTCGGGGCCGCCACGCTCGGGGAATCCGGAGGCCGGCCGCTGCGGGCGCGCATCCGGCCCGTCTGGCGGGGCGCCCGGCTGGCCGCGCCCGCCTTCACGGTCCGCTGCACGTCGGGCGACAACCTCGCCCTCCACGTGGCCTGCGCGCGGGCGCCGGCGGGCAGCGCGTTGGTCGCCGACGTCGGCCTCGAACCCGAGCTCGGCTACTGGGGCGAGGTCCTCACCACCGCCGCGATGGCGCGCGGCATCACGGGTCTGGTCATCGACGGGTGCGTGCGCGACGCCGCCGCCGTGGAGTCGCACGGGTTCCCGATCTTCAGCACCGGCGTCGCGCTCCCGGGCGCGACCAAGGACCTTCCCGGCGCGACGGGCGGCACCGTGGCCGTCGGCGAGGTGTCGGTCGACACCGGCGACTGGGTCGTCGGCGACGTCGACGGCGTGACGGTCGTCCCGGCGGGGGAGCTCGCCGGCGTCCTCGCGGCCGGGCAGGCGCGCGCCGAGCGGGAGCAGGCCCTGT
This sequence comes from Acidimicrobiia bacterium, assembly GCA_035260105.1. Classification (GTDB taxonomy): domain Bacteria; phylum Actinomycetota; class Acidimicrobiia; order IMCC26256; family JACDBD01; genus JALZAA01. Next base: position 2,066 of record DATFVT010000463.1, on the reverse strand, counting down.
TCGACGCACTGCGCTCCGGCTCCACGACCGTCGAGCTCCTCGGCCTCGACCCCTCGTCGGTCGTGCAAGAGGGCGGCGAGTAGCCCGCTATCCGCGCTGCGCGCCCACGAGGATCGACAGCATCGTGCACGGCTCGGACGTCCGGTTGTGCCAGGCGTGGCGGGTGCCGTTCTGGATCACACAGTCGCCCGGGCGCAGGTGCACCTCGGCGCCGTCGTCGAGCTCGAGGTCGAGCTCGCCCGTGATGATGAGATCGAGGTCGACCGTGTCCGTCGTGTGCATCCCCGGATTGTCGGGCTCCATGTGCTCCATCATCCCGGGCAGCTTCTGGTTCAGCTCGGCGACGGCCTGCTCCAGGTCGATGTCCTCCGGCAGCGCCGTCGACCCCTCCGGCGGCAGGGTGACGAACGTGAAGCGGTAGCCGCCGGCGGGCGGGAAGAAGGTCGACGCGGCCGGCTCGGCGCCCCCGGTCGGGAGCGGCGTCGTCTCGTCGCCGCCCCACACGCGCCGGAACTCGACTCCGGCCATCAGCGGGAGCCGCAGCGGCTCGACGACCTGGTCGCTCACGAACACAGATTTCCCGTTGCTCGTCTGGCCGGTGACGACACGTCGCACGTTCACGATGTCTCCTTTGTCGGAAGCGGGACGAGATTCTGGGGCCGCTCACCTGCGAGGGCGGCGCGCGTGTCGAGCGCGGCGACCCGCGCCATGCGCGTCCGCGTCGCCACCGACGCGCTGCCGATGTGCGGGAAGAGGACGGTGCGCGGCGCGGCCAGAAGCCGCGGGTGCACCTCGGGCTCCCGCTCGTAGACGTCGAGGCCGGCGGCGAAGATGACGCCCTCCTCCAGTGCGCCGGCCAGCGCCTCCTCGTCGACGACCGGGCCGCGTGACGTGTTCACCAGCACTGCGTCCGGCTTCATGAGCCGCAGCCGGCGGGCGTCGATGAGGTGAATGGTCTCCTCGGTGAGGGGAACGTGCAGGGTGACGATGTCGCTCTGCGCGAGCAGCTCGTCGAGGTCGCCGCGCCAGCCGGCCATGCCCGTGTCGCGGTGGGTGTGGTGCAGCACCTCCATGCCGAAGCCGGCGGCGCGCCGGGCGACGGCGCGGCCGATGCGGCCGAACCCGACGACGCCCAGGACGGCGCCGTGCACGTCGCGCCCCAGGTACTGGTCGATGTCCCAACCCGGCCAGCGGCCGGCGCGCAGGTCGGACTCCGCGTCCCACGCCCGGCGCGCCGCTGCCAGCACGAGCAGGAAGGCGAGGTCGGCGGTCGTCTCGTCCAGGACTCCGGGCGTGTTGCAGACGGCCACGCCGTGGTCGGCCGCGGCCCGGAGATCGATGTTGTCGTAGCCGACGGCGACGTTGGCGACGACACGGAGCCGGGGAGCGCCCGCCGAGATCACCGCGGCGTCGATCCGATCGGTGAGCAGGCAGACGATCCCGCCGACGTCGCGAGCCGACGCGACGATCTCGTCGTGGGTGAAGCTGCGGTCGCCGTCCGGCTCGACCAGCTCGTGGCCGGCCTCGACGAGCGGGTCGAGGCCGCCGGGAGGGAGCCGGCGCGTGACGAGGACGCGCGCCAATCCGGTGTCAGTGCTCGCTGTAGTCGACCGGGCCTGCGTCCTTGACACCCACGGCGAAGCAGAAGCAGTGGATGGGCGCGTGGTCGCTCACGGGGCGCAGGCTGTGCACCAGATCGGGCGGGATGTGGACGAGGTCCCCCTGCTTGATCTCGCGTTCCTCGCCGTCGATCGTCATCACGCCCCGCCCCGACGTGACGTAATAGAACTCGTGCGTCGGGTGCGAGTGCGGGTCGACGAGGCCGCCGCCGGCAACCTCGAACTCGCTCACCAGCTCGAGGAAGCCTCCGTCGGTGATCTCCTTCATCTCGCGGGGATTCACGAGCCACCACACGGGCACGGTGCCGTTGTGCTCGACGACCGGCGGCACCTCTTCGATCGACCGCACGTCCATGCGCCCCTCCTCGCCGTATGCTGACGCGCGCGTCAGAGCGTAATCACCCGCAGGGAACGCGGCATGGCCGAGACGATCACCATCGACTCCGA
>DATFVT010000462.1:0-2026 GCA_035260105.1 Acidimicrobiia bacterium | reverse complement strand
CGTCGACGCCCGCCGCTTCGACGAGCCCGCCGGCGCGCAGGACGCGCAGGTGACGGCTCATGGCCGGCGCGCTCATCTCGGTCGAGACCGCCAGCTCGCCCGCCCGGCGCGGCCTGGTCCGCAACAGATCGACCACCTGTCGCCGGGTGGGATCCGCGAGCGCCGAAAGCGTGACGTCGAGCTCGGTCATGGCCGTGTCAATGCTTCCACCTCGGCGCTCAACACGGGCGGTGGCGGGTGCCTTCGCCGCGCGTGACGTGCAGGCTGTCGCCGGGCTCGCGCACGACGGCCCGATGCCACACGCCCTGCGGGACGATGCACGTGTGGCCGGCCTCGAGCGCCACGACCCGCTCGCCGCGTTCCTCCTCGAGCACGACGTCGATCGCGCCCGACAAGAGGCACACGAGCTCGTCCCCGGCCGGGTGCATCTCCCAGTTGTCCCAGTCGTGCGCGTTGTGGAAGGTGCCGACGAGCCGGCCCCCGTGGAGCTCGGGCCGGTCGTCGATCGTCTCCCAGAACGCGTCGTCGACCTCGACGGCGAGCGCCCCCGGGCCGTCGTCCAGCTGCACGTACGTCGTAGTGAGGTCGAACGCGCCTCGGTCCTGCTCGGTCCGTTGCATGTCCCTCATCGCCTCCAATCGATTCAGCGTCAGCACAACTATTAACTATCACATTAACTATCTGCCCGTCAACGGGCGGCGGGGCGGACGATGCATGATCGGAGGGTGAGCGAATCCGCCCGGGGGCGGCTGCTCGTCGCGACGCCCACGCTCTACGACCCGAACTTCTTTCGTTCTGTCGTGCTCGTGCTCGAGCACAGCGAGGACGGCGCCATCGGCGTGGTGCTCAACCGGCCCAGCGAGACGGCCGTGGCCGAGTCGCTCCCGGACTGGAACCGCCTGGCGTCCGCGCCGGATGTCGTGTTCGCGGGCGGCCCGGTGTCCCCCGAAGCCGCCATCGGCGTCGTCCGGGCCGGCACCACGGAGCAGGCGGACGGATGGGCACCGCTGTTCGGGCACCTCGGCACCGTCGATCTCGGGCGCGACCCGGTCGAGCTGCCCGTCCCCGTCCAGAACCTGCGGGTGTTCGCCGGGTACGCCGGTTGGTCGGAAGGTCAGCTCGACGGCGAGCTCGACGCCGGCGGCTGGTTCGTCGTCGACGCCGCCCCCGACGACGTGTTCACCTCCGAGCCGGACCGTCTGTGGGGATCCGTCCTGCGCCGCCAGGGTGGGCGGCTCGCCATGTTCGCCAGCGCTCCCCCGCACCCGTCCCTGAACTGATGACACGAACGGTCGTCGACGGCATGAATGTCATCGGTGCCCGGGCCGACGGATGGTGGCGCGACCGCGACGGCGCCGCGCGCCGCCTCCTCGGCCGGTTGCAGCGCGCCGTCAGCCGCACCCACGACGCCGTCACGCTCGTGCTCGACGGCCGGCCGCCGCCCGAGCTGGCGGAGGGCGACCACGGCGGGGTCGACGTGCGCTACGCCCGCCGCCGAGGACGGAACGCCGCCGACGACCGCATCGTCGAGCTCGTCGCGGCCGACGCGGATCCCGCCGGCCTGCGCGTCGTCACGTCGGACCGTGAGCTCGCGGCGCGGGTCGTCGCGCTCGGCGCGACCACCGAGGGGGCCGGCACGTTCCTGCGCCGGCTCGACCGCCTGGGCGCGTGAGCCCGGGGATCAGCTCCCGGTCAGCGACAGACACGACTGCTCGTCCTGGAGGAACCCGAGCCGGAAGGCCTCCATGCGCTCGAATGCCGTCCCCCGGGACGCCTGCTTCGTCTCGGCGGGATCGCCGAAGACGAGGAACGACTGCACCACCTCGTCGAGGTCACCGGGCGAGAGCGAGAAGGCCGCTTGGCGTGTCTCGGGGCCGCCGCGGGCGGACTCGGTGCCCTGCTCGTCGACGGGGACGCTGCCGACCCACGCCCCGGTCAGGCAGTCGGCCTGCAACCCGATCGTCTTGTCGTCGCCGGTGATGTCGAGGCGCGACTGCATGGCGGACGCCCACGCGTTCCCGACGAG
>DATFVT010000461.1:0-12588 GCA_035260105.1 Acidimicrobiia bacterium | reverse complement strand
CCGTCTTCTCCGAAACGAGGTGCACCCCGTCGAGCTCACCGCCGGCGGCCAGGCACGCGTACATGCGCGCCAGCGAACGCGCCGTGAAGCACCCGTTGCCGGACGGCATCGGCTGCTCGACCCACTCCGGTCCACCGTTGGGCGTCAGGATCGCCGGTGGGAGCGCGGCCGCGATCAAATCGGGACGGATGGTGAGTCCGAGCTGCTCGGCGATGCGGACCATGGCGGCAGGGTCGCGCGTGAGCTCACCGGCGTCGGGTGACGTGATCGTCTCCACGACCCGGTCGTGCTCCGAGGGCGGCAGACCGACGTGACAGCCGTCGAGCGCGAGGGGCTCGGCGATCTGCGAGCGCACGAAGTCGGTGATCCCGCGCCCGGACACGCGCCGGACGATCTCGCCGACGATGAACCCGTACGTCACCGCGTGGTATCCGTTGCTCGCGCCGGGCTCGAACGCCGGTGCCATCCCTTCGATACCGGCGACCATCGCGTTCCAGTCGAGGATCTGCTCCGGCCGCTCGAGGAACGACGCCACGTCGTACAGGCCTGCTTCGTGGCAGAGCACGTGGCGAACCGTGATTGCGTCCTTGCCGTGGAGGGCGAACTCGGGCCAGTGGTCGGCGACGCGGTCGTCGTAGTCGACGAGGTTGCGGTCGACGCAGACGTGCAGCGCGGTCGAGGTCACGCCCTTCGTCGTCGAGTACGACACCGCGAGACTGTCGGCCTGCCACGGCGCGCCCGCCCGGTCGGCCACGCCGCTCCATGCGTCCACGACCGGCCGCCCCTGGTGGTACACGCACACTGCGCCACCGCTGCCGGACTCGGCCACCTGGTCGTCGAGGAGCGCGACCACCTCCTGGAAGCCCGGCTCCCACGTCCCCTGCGCCATGGTGCCTTCCCCCTGTGCCGTTTGGCACGTATTGCACACCTAGTGAAAGAACAATATCGTGCTCGACCGTGGCGACGACCAGTCTCACCGACGGACGGTCGGCGCGGGCCGCGCGCACCCGGGACGCCGTCGTCGAAGCTCTGTTGTCGCTGCTCGACGACGCGATCTTCCGGCCGACGGCGCGGCAGGTCGCCGAGCGCGCCGGTGTCTCGCTCCGGTCGGTGTACGTCCACTTCGACGACCTCGAGGACCTCTTCACCGCGGCCGCGCACAGCCACTTCGAGCGCGTGCGCGACCTCGTGCAGGCGATCCCGGGCGATGGGCCCCTCGACACCCGGCTCGACGCCTTCGTTCGGCAACGCGAGCGCATCCACGAGGCGTCGGCGCAGGTGCGCCGGGCCGCGGTCCTCCAGGAGCCGTTCTCGCCCGCGCTCGCCCAGGTGCTGTCACTGGGGCGCCAGTTCTCCCGCGCCGAGATCGAGACGGTCTTCGCCGCCGAGCTCGGACGCCGCCGCGGCGCCGGTCGTGACCGTCTCCTGCTCGAGATCGAGGTCGTCTCGAACGCGTCGACCTGGGAGGCGTTCCGCCTGCAACACGATCTGTCGGCCGAGACCGCTCGGCAGACGGTGGCCGACATGCTCCGGGCGCTCCTTCACGACGCGTGATGGAAGCACTGCACACACCCGACGACCGATTCGCCGCGTTGCCGGAGTACCCGTTCGCTCCGCACTATCTCGACGTGCCCGACGGCGAGGGTGGGACGCTGCGCGTGCACTACGTCGACGAGGGACCACCCGACGCACAGCCGGTCCTGCTCCTGCACGGCGAGCCGTCCTGGAGCTTCCTCTACCGGAGGATGATCCCGATCATCACCGGCGCCGGGCTCCGGGCGGTCGCCCCCGACCTGGTCGGGTTCGGGCGCTCCGACAAGCCTTCGAAGCGCAGCGACTACACCTACCGGCGCCACGTCGACTGGATGCGGTCGGTGCACGAGGGACTGGCGTTGCAGCGGGTCACGCTGTTCGGCCAGGACTGGGGTGGTCTCATCGGGCTCCGGCTGGCGGCCGAGGAGGAGGACAGCTTCGCGCGCATCGTCGCCGGCAACACCTTCCTCCCCACCGGTGACCGTCACCCGGGCGACGCGTTCCTCGCGTGGCAGAAGTTCTCGCAGGAGACGGAGACGTTCCCCGTCGGGAGGATCGTGAACGGCGGCTGCACCACTCAGCTGCCGCCCGAGATCGTCGCCGCCTACGACGCTCCCTTCCCCGACGAGTCCTACAAGGAGGGCGCCCGGCAGTTCCCGGTCCTGGTGCCGACCCGACCCGACGACCCCGGGTCGGACGCGAACCGGCGCGCGTGGGACGTACTCCACCGCTGGGAGAAGCCCTTCCTGACCGCGTTCAGCGATTCGGACCCGATCACCGCCGGCGGCGACCGGGCCCTCCAGAGCGACATCCCGGGCGCCGAAGGTAGTCCACACACGACCATCGAGGGCGCCGGACACTTCCTGCAAGAAGACCGCGGCGAGCAGCTCGCTCGCGTGATCGTGGACTTCGTGCAAGCGACACCGGGCAGCGGGTAGGACGAGTCGGGCGCGATACGCGTCCGCACAACAAAACGTAACGTTTGCAGGCCAGCGCGCAGAGGGGGGACGTGGTGCTCGGCAGGCGTGACACGACTGACGCGTCGTTGCCCGTACGGACCCGCCTTGCGGACTTCGAGTGGCTCCGGGGAGTGCTCGCCTGGGTCCTGCCGCTCGGAGCGCTCGCCTTCGCGGTGCTGGTCTGGCCGTTCCCGGCCCCCAGCGGGGTGATCCTCGACGGGGCGCTCGGCGGCGGGCGCATCGCCCTGATCGCCCTCGGGATCGCGCTGATCTACCGCGCGAACCGGGTCATCAACTTCGCGCAGGGCGACCTCGGGCAGGTCCCGGCCACGCTGGGCGCGCTGCTCGTGATCAGCCTGGGCGTCAACTACATCCTCGCCTTCACGACCGGGCTGGTCGCCGCCATCGTCCTCGGTGTCCTCGTCGAGACCCTGATCATCCGGCGCTTCTTCCGCGCGCCGCGCCTCATCCTCACGGTAGCGACCATCGGGCTGTCGCAGGTGCTCATCGCCGGTGGCTTGTTCCTGGCCCAGGCCTTCGGCCAGGACTTCCAGACCAACCGGCTCGACCCGCCGTTCAGCTTGAAGTTCGAGTTCGGCAGCACGATCTTCAACGCCAACGACGTGATCGCGATGATCGTGATCCCGGCCGCGTTCATCGCGCTGGCGGCGTGGCTGCGCCTGAGCAACGTCGGCGTCGCCGTGCGCGCGAGCGCCGAGCGGGCCGATCGTGCTTCCACGTTGGGCATCCCCGTCAAACGGCTCCACACCATCGTGTGGACCGTCGCGACGGTCCTCGCCTTCCTGGGCATGTGGCTGCGCGCCGGCGCCGTCGGGCTGCCGATCGGGACGGTGCTCGGCCCGTCGTTCCTGCTGCTCGCCCTGGCCGCGGTCGTGATCGGCCGCATGGACCGGTTCCTCGTCATCGCGATAGCCGCCGTCGGGCTCGGGATCCTGGACAAGGCGATCACCTTCCAGCCCGACAACAACCCCGCGTTCAACGACGCGATCCTCTTCCTGGTCATCCTCGGCGCGCTCCTCCTGACGCGCCGCCCGAGCCGGGGACGCGTCGGCGCCGATCAGGTGTCCACGTGGCAGGCGGCCCGGGAGGTCCGGCCGATCCCCCGCGAGCTGAAGCGGCTCCCCGAGGTGCGCCTGACGCGCTGGGCGCTGCTGGTCGCGGTGGTGGCGTTCCTCGCGACGCTCCCGCTGTGGCTCGACGAGAGCCGCATGAACCTCACCTCCGTCATCGTCATCTTCGGCATCATCGGCGTGTCGCTCGTGGTGCTGACCGGCTGGGCGGGCCAGGTCAGCCTGGGCCAGATGGGCTTCGCCGGCATCGGCGCCGCCGTCGGCGGATGGGCCACCTATTACATGGAGACGGACATCTCGCTCGCGCTCCTCGCGGGCGGCGCTGCCGGCGCACTGGCCGCCATCGTCGTCGGCTATCCGGCGCTGCGCAGACGTGGCCTCACGCTGGCCGTGAGCACACTCGCGTTCGCGTTGTTCGTCTCGTCGTTCCTCCTCAACCAGGAGCTGTTCGGCGAGAACGGCGAGCCGCCGCTTTTCTTCCCGGGCCAGTGGCTGCCCGGCTTCCGGATCGACCGTCTGCCGGTGTTCGGTCGCTTCGACGTCGAGAGCGAGACACGCTTCTACTTCCTCTGCCTCATCGTCCTCGGCCTCGTGCTCATCATCGTTCGCGGCGTGCGCCGCAGCCGGACCGGTCGTGTGCTCATCGCGATCCGCGAGAACGACTCGGCGGCTCGCTCCTACGGCGTCAATGCCACCCGGACCAACCTCGCCTGCTTCGCGCTCTCGGGGTTCATCGCCGCGGTGGCCGGCGTGCTGCTCGTCCACCAGCAGACCGGGCTCCAGGTCGGCGCGGGCAACCTGTACCTCCCCCAGCAGAGTCTCCAGGTCTTCTCGATGGTCGTGATCGGGGGGCTCGGATCGATTCCGGGCGTGCTGCTCGGGGCGGTGTACGTCTACGGCGCGCAGTACTTCCTGCCCGGCCAGTGGACGTTCCTGGCCACCGGCGCCGGCCTCCTGCTGATCCTCATGGTGCTCCCGGGTGGCCTCGGCGCCGTCCTCTACGACGTGCGTGACTGGCTGCTCCGCCAGATCGCCAAGCGCCGCAACATCGTCGTGCCGAGCCTGGTCGCCGACGTGCGTGTCGAGGAGCCATTGCCCGAGCCGCTGCTGGAGGAAGCCGACGAGGCCGAGGAACGCGCCCCGGCGGAGGTCGGACGATGACGGCGACGAACGCTTCGACCGCGGCCGCCACGCCGGCGCCGGGCAACTGGTTCGCCCGCTGGTGCGACCGCACGACCGGTGGCGCGGCGCTGTTCCCGCTCGTCGTCCTGTTCGGGCTCAACGCGGTCGACGAGCTCGGCCGCTACGCGTTCGGCGTGCTGCTCCCGAACATCCGCGACGACTTCGGAGTCAGCACCCAGGGGATCCTCACGGTCGTCGCCTTCGCGCTCGTCGGCGGCCTGATCCTCGCATTGCCGATCGGGTACTGGGCCGACCGTTTCAATCGCATCGTCATCATCATCGTCGCCGGCACGGTACTGGGCTTGTTCACGGTCCTGACCGCGTTCGCCGTCACCATCGTGATGCTCGCCATCGCCCGTGCCGGCGCCGAGCTCGGGCGCGGCGTCAACGACCCCGTCCACAACTCGCTCATCCCCGACTACTACGACGTCGGCGTACGGCCGCGCGTGTACGCGGTGCACCGATCGGCGAACTCCGTGGGCCAGGCACTCGGCCCGCTGCTCGGCGGGATCATCGCCTACTTCCTCGGTTGGCGCGCACCGTTCCTCTTCTTCGCCGTCCCGACCGCGATCTTCGTGATCCTCGCCTTCCGGCTCCGTGACCCGGTCCGCGGTCACAACGAGCGGCGGCACATGGGCGCGGCGGAGGAAGTGGTCCAGACCCAGGAGGCGCCGCCGTCGTGGGCGGAGTCGTGGCGAATCGTGTGGCAGGTGCGCACGCTCCGCCGCATCTTCGCCTCGCTGCCCTTCCTCGCCCTGGGCATCGTCGGGCTGCTGACACTCGTGTCGCTGTTCTATGACGAGGTCTTCGGCCTCAACGAGGTGCAGCGGGGCATCGTCGCCGCCGTCGCCGAGCCGATGCAGATCGTGGGCTTCTTCATCGGCATCCCGATCGCCACCCGGTTGCTCGCACGCGATCCCGGCCTGGTGCTCAAGTTCCTTGCCGTCGTGACGGCGGTCATCGCCGCCGCGTGGATCGCGCTGTCGCAGGCGCCGAACCTCCCGTTGGCCATCGCGATGAACCTCGTGATCTCGGCGGCGCTGGGTCTCCTGGCGCCCGGCATCTTCAGCGTGTTGTCGCTCGCGGTCCCGGCCAAGGTGCGGGGCTTCGGGTTCGCCGTCGCCGCGCTCTGGGTCATGCCGGGGCTGCTGCTACTCCCCGTCATCGGCGGTATCGCGGACTCGTACGGCATCCGCACCGGGTTGCTCCTCGCGGCGCCGGTGTTCGTGCTCGGCGGGCTCATCCTCGCCTCGGCCGGCACGCAGGTGGGCGGCGACATCCGACGGGTCTGGACGGCGCAGGCGGCGCAGTCCGAGGTCCTGTACGAGCGGCGGCAGGGAAAGGTCAAGCTCCTGCTCGTGCGGGGCGTCGACGTGCACTACGACAGCGTCCAGGTCCTGTTCAACGTCGACTTCGAGGTCGACGAGGGCGAGATCGTCGCCCTGCTCGGGACCAACGGCGCCGGCAAGTCGACGCTGCTGCGCGCCATCTCCGGCCTGGTCGAAGCGAGCGGTGGCGCCATCATCTTCGACGGCCGCGACATGACCCACACACCTCCCGACGAGATCGCGGCCCGGGGCGTGACCCAGGTCCCGGGCGGCCAGGGTGTCTTCCCCTCCCTCACGGTGGCCGAGAACCTCCGGCTCGCCGGGTGGCTCCAGCGCCGCGAGCACGACGAGGTCGAGCACGCGACCGAGCGGGTGATGGGCTACTTCCCTGTGTTGCGGGAGCGGCTCCACGAGCCGGCCGGCAACCTGTCGGGCGGTCAGCAGCAGATGCTCACGCTCGGCATGGCGTTCATCGGCCGCCCCCGGCTGCTGATGATCGACGAGCTGTCGCTCGGGCTGGCCCCGACCGTGATCGCGCAGCTGCTCGACATCGTCAAGGCGCTACGCGAGCGGGGCACCACGATCATCCTCGTCGAGCAGTCCGTGAACCTCGCCCTGACGCTGGCGGACGAGGCGTACTTCATGGAGAAGGGCGAGATCCGCTTCCACGGGCCGACCGCCGAGCTGCTCGACCGGCCCGACGTGCTGCGGTCGGTGTTCCTCGAAGGCGCGATCGACGCCAACCCGCCGAACCCGGCCCCGAACGGAGACGAAGGGACTCCCACCCGCGTCGCCGGCGACGGGCAACGGGGCACCACCCTCGAGGTCACCGACGTGACGAAGCGCTTCGGGGGCGTCACCGCCCTGCGCGATGTGTCGTTCACCGTGCCCCGGTCGGAGATCCTCGGGTTCATCGGGCCCAACGGCGCCGGCAAGACCACGTTGTTCGACGTGATCTGCGGGTTCCTTCCCGCAGACGGCGGGGCCATCCGTCTCGAGACGGACCGCGGCGGCTACGACCTGACGCGCAAGTCCGCCCAGGCACGAGCCCGCCTCGGGCTCGGTCGCTCGTTCCAGGACGGTCGGCTCTTCCCGGCACTGACCGTGCAGGAGACGATCGCGGTCGCCCTCGAGACGCACGTCAAGGTGCGAAGCCCGCTGGCGGCGGCGCTGCACCTTCCCAACGTCATGCTGTCCGAGCGTCGCGTCCGACAACGAGTCGACGAGCTCATCGACATGGTCGGCCTAGACGCGTTCCGCAACAAGTTCGTGCACGAGCTCTCGACCGGGAGCCGCCGGATCGTCGACCTCGCGTGCGTCCTCGCGCACGAGCCCGCCGTGCTGCTGCTCGACGAGCCGTCGAGTGGGATCGCGCAGCGGGAGGCGGAGGCGCTCGCACCCCTGCTCCGCCGGGTGCGCGACGCGATCGGCGCCACGTTGCTCGTCATCGAGCACGATCTCCCGCTGCTGACGTCGATCGCCGACCGGATGATCGCCCTCGACCTCGGCGAGATCATCGCCGAGGGCGACCCGGCCGACGTCGTCCGCCACCCCGCGGTAGTCGCCTCGTACCTCGGAACGACCGAAACGACGGTCGCGCGTTCGGGCGCACAGAGCGCATTGCTCTCCGACCCGCGACCCGACTGACCATGCCCGACTGACCTTGCCGAAAGGAAGGCACTGAACATGGCCAAGCACACCGTTCGCCGATCGAGCGCAGCTCGACGCTCCGCATCGCTCCTCGCGGTCGTCGTGTCGGTCGCGGTCGTCGCCGGCTTGCTCGCGGCGGCGGCGTACGCATCGCCTGCGAGCGACCAGGCCGACGCGCAGAAGAACAAGGCGCTCGTCCTGTCCGGGCCGATGACGACCGTGAAGGCGCAGCTCCAAGGCAAGACGGACGTCGACTTCGGCCCCAACTGCGATACGACCACCGGACGGGTGAAGATCCCGTCGGTCTACGCGCCGCCCTGCGTCCAGCAGTTCACGGGCAAGAACGGCGGGGACACGGCGCAGGGCGTCACCCAGGACGAGGTCAAGGTGGTCGTGTACACCGGTGACCCCGCCAAGGACCCGCTGCTGGCGGGGCAGCTCCGCGCCGCCGGCGCGAGCCTTGACGTCGGCGCGATCCAGGACACGTGGCGCGGCTATTTCGACATCTACAACCAGATGTTCCAGTTCTACGGCCGGAAGATCACGCCTGAGTTCTACGTCGGGACCGGGCCCGGCTCGGACACGGCGGCCGCCAAGGCGGACGCCATCGCCATCGCCGACAAGAAGCCGTTCGCAGTTCTCGGCGGACCGGCTCAGTCGAGCACGGTCTTCGCCGACGAGCTCGCTCACCGCGGCTCGATCTGCATCGGGACGTGTGCGCTTGCCATGCCGACGAAGATCACGGAGCAGAACCAGCCGTACATCATCACCGACACGCTGGCGCCTGAGCAGTCGGCGCAGCTCACGGCGGAGTTCGTCGGCAAGCAGCTCGGCAAGGGCAAGGCCGAGTTCGCAGGGAACGACGCCACGAAGAGCAAGAAGCGGGTGTACGGGATCCTGCACTACAACACGCCGGACGGGCAGTACACCGGGCTGTTCAACAGCTTGAAGGCCGGGCTGAAGAAGTACAACATCACCGCCAAGGCGGACCAGTCGTTCTTCCTCGACCTCTCCCGCGCCCAGGAGATCGCCCGCACGGTGATCACGAAGCTGAAGGACGCCGGCGTCACCACGGTGATCTACACCGGCGACCCGGTGATGCCGGGGTCCTTCACGAAGGAAGCGACCGCCCAGGACTGGCACCCCGAGTGGGTCGTCGGTCCGACGGTGCTCGCCGACACGGCGATCTTCGCCCGCACCTTCGACCAGGACCAGTGGGCCCACGCGTTCGGCGTCGCCCTGACGCCGGGGCGGGTGCCGCAGGACATCAACCGCAGCTACTTCCTGTACCGGTGGTTCCACGGCTCGCCGCCGCCGAACAACACCTACGGCGTGATCAACCCGAGCGTGTTGGAGTTCTCGCGCGGGGTCATGATGGCGGGGCCGAAGCTCACGCCGCAGACCTTCCGGGACGGTCTGTTCCGCTACCCGCCGTCGGGCGGAGACCCGATCAACCCCCAGCAGTCGTGGGGCAAGCACGGCGTCTGGCCCGGCACCGACTGGTACGGCACCGACGACGCCGGGATGCTCTGGTGGGACCCGAGCGCCGTCGGTGAGGACGAGGTCGGCCAGGTCGGCAACGGCGAGTACCGCTACGCGGACGGCGGGAAGCGCTACGTGCGGGGGAAGTTCCCGGCGAAGGGCCAGGGAGGGCTGTTCGACACCGCGTCGTCGGTGACGGTCTTCCAGCAGATCCCGCCCGAGAGCGCGGCGCCCGACTACCCGTCGCCGCCGGCGACGGGATAACGAGGTGACGCTGGGTACGCGTCGCCGGCATCAGCAATGTCGTCGACGCGTACCCAGCCCGCGCCCGGCTCGTAGCGACGGATGACGCGGGCCGGGTTGCCGACCGCGACCGAGTAGTCGGGCAGGTCGCCGGTCACGACCGCGCCCGCGCCCACCACGACGTGCTCGCCGATGTCGGCGCCGCCCAGGACGAGCGCGCCGTGGCCCAGCCACGACCCGGAGCCGATGCGGACGGGCCGCGGCGCGGCGAACTGCCGTCCGACGGGCTCGACGGGATCGGCGTAGCCGTGGTTGGCATCGGAGACGTAGACGTAATGGCCCGTCCAGACGTCGTCGCCGATCTCGACGCGTTGGTGGCCCACGACGCCGCTCCCCTTCCCGATCACGCACCGGTCGCCGACGGTGACCACTCGGCTGTCGAGGACCTGCTCGGGTGACACCCCGGCGGAGAGCGTCGCGTAGGGGCCGATGATGCATCCCTCACCGACCTCGATCGCCGACTCTCCGAAGATCGCCGCCACCGGGAAGCAGATGGCGCTGCGCTCGCCGAAACGAGCGAAGCGCCGTGCGCGCCGGTGACCGGGGCGGATGGTGCCGACGTCGATCGCCCACGACCAGCCCGCCTGGACGGCGTCGCCGAGCAGGCGCCGGACGAGGTCCACGGGTCCTTCGGGCATCGGGCGAGCGTAGCGGCGGCGCTAGACGCGCGTGCTCAACACGACCAGCTGTCCGCCGGCGCCGAGCTCGACCGGCGACGACTTCGGTGGATTGAGGACCACTCCGGAGCCGCCGAGCCCACCGCCGGACCCCAGGCGGTAACCCAACGCGATCTCGCCCTGCCTCCGCGCGGCCGCGACGTATGACGCGAACGGATGCTGACCGTCGCCGATGTACGTCGTCGCCGGTTTGAGTGTGATCGACGATCCTGCGGTGTCGAAGAGGTCACGGAACACGGCGTCCAGCTCGGGGCGCTCCGACAACTGGGCCATCGCGAGGCTGGACAGCACGTCGCTGACGATGAGGTCGTCCTCTGCGGTGACCCGCCCGAGCTCGACATCGCGCGAGTCGAGGAGCTCGGCGACGATCCGCGGCCTTCCGCCGTCACGGTCGAGGCACCGATGCAGCTGAAGGAGCGTGAGCAGCGTGCGCGCATCGGCCTCGGCCGCGGTGACGCCGCTCCGGTACCCGAGCAGGATGATGTGGTCGAACGATCGCGTCGTGGCGGTGCGGGTGACGAGCTCGGGGTCACCTCGCGTCGGCGTGAACGTCACGCCGAGATTCGTCGTACCCAGCGCGACGACGCCCTCCGGATCGAACAGGTCGTCCTCGACGAGGTCGTCGTCGACCAGGACCTCGACGCTCGAACCGGACGCGACGAACTGGTCGAGGTCGCGCAGCACCCGCGGGCCGAGTGAGTTCCATCCCACGACGAGCAGTGTCTCGGGGTGCGGGCGGCCCGCGCCGTCGGGTGACGACGGGGCGGAGACGTCGGCCTCGCGAAACCCCCGGAAGTCCACCGTGTCGTCGTCTTCGGAGATCGCGATCACCGAGTCGCCCGCCGCGAAGACGGTGTCCATCGGTGGGTTGAGGCGGATGTCACCAGCCGCCGTCGAGATCCCGAGCACCGCGGACTGCTCGAACCCGAGCAGGGCCTCGGAGAAGGCGTGGCCTTCCAGCTCGGGCACGCGCTGGAAGTAGACTCGTCGCCCTCGAAGTCGAGGAGCTCCTGGTACACGGCGCTCAACCCCGTCTGACGGCACGCCTGCGCGGTGACGCCCGCGATCACCGCCGACGACTGCACCGGGATGACGCGTCCGCCGCTGTTCTCGCGGAGCACCTCCGCGTTGCGATCGTCGTTCAGCTCGACGACGACGTGCGCCTGCTCGAGGTCCGGGTCCCGCGCCATGACGGCGAGCACCGACTTGACGGCCTCGGCGTCCCCGTCGTCCTCGGCCCCGAGCACGATGATCGACAGCGCCTTCCCGGCGTTCACGATCTCGAGATCGAGCGGGTTCGTCGGATCGCCGCGCCGGCACACGATGCGCGTGTTCCGTGTGTTGCCGACACGGGCCCGCAGCTCATCCTCCATCTCGACCTTGTCCATGCCGGCGAGGATCGCGATGCAACCCCGAGGTTGGTTCGAGTTGGCCTCGACGATCTCGCTGACGATGGCGAACAGCCGCGGCGACCAGCCGAGGACGAGGGTGTGGCCCTCCTCGACGACGAAGCTCCGGCCCTTGCGCAGCTCGGTGATCTTCTGGTCGATCCCGGTCGCGATGATGCCGATCAGCGTGCTGGCGATGAAGATTCCCGACAACGTCACGAGCAGGGCCACGATGCGGAGCAACCACCCGGTGTCGCTCGCCATCGTCCCCGGGTCGATCACCCGCAGCAGGCTCTGCCAGAACGCCTCGATGACGCCGACGTGCTTGTCGTCGTTCACCGCGGCCCGGAACACAGTGAGGATGACGGCCGCCGCTACGACGATCGCGGCGGTGATCGCGGCGAGCCAGACGATCACCACCCTCGTGCCCCGGGAGAAGGCGTTGTCGATGCGATAGCGAAGGCGGTCCCCGGCGGTGACCTTCCGCCCGCGGGCGCGCGGTGCCAGCGTCGCCGTTCCCCCGCCCCGGAGACGCCGGCCGTACTGCCAGGGCTGACGGCCCGGCTTCATCCCCTACGTCGCCTTTCCGCCGGCGCCGGTCACGGCCAGGTTGCCGACCCAGACCGGGGTGATCATCACGTCGACGGTCAGGACGTGGAGGCGGTCCGTGCCGATCTTCGTCGCGTCGATACCCTCTCCCTCGCCGTCGACGTGCCCGGCGTTCCCGAGGGCTTCGACACGACCGCGCGCGAGCGAGACACGGTAGAGCGTGTTCCCGTCGTCGTCGGTGGACAGCCAGATCGCCCCGGCGGCGATGTCGGCGCCCTGCACGCGGTCGACGAACTGCGACATGTGGACGGGCGGCAGCGGCTTCCAGTGCTTGCGAACGTCGTAGCGGAGGAGCGCATCGCCGCCGAAGCGGTCCATCGAATACGCGATCATCGTCTTCGGGTCGACGGTGACGAACGACGCCTCGTGCTGTGCGACGTTCACCG
>DATFVT010000460.1:0-4380 GCA_035260105.1 Acidimicrobiia bacterium | reverse complement strand
AACGGCCGCACGGTGGCGTCGATCTGGTCGAGCACACGCATCGCGCTGTCGTCGCCACTGGCCTCGGCGAGCGCCGTGAACGACGCGATGTCGACGAAGGCGATCGTCGCCTCCACCGAGCCGAGCTCCTTGGATTGCGTTTCCGACTCGGTGAGATGGAAGAAGGCGTCCTCGATCATGGCTTCGAGCAGGTACTCGCTGTGCAGTTGCTGGATCATCGGGTTCATGAGCGGAGCGAGGTTCTGCTCGATGCCGGAGATGAGTTGCTCCACCTCGTCCGCCGAGGCGCCCGCCGCCATGAGCCGTTCGTGGATGTAGACGTGGACGACGCGGATTTCGGTGTCGGCAATCCGGCGGAGCGAATCACCCACGACGCGGTGACGCCGAGGATCGCGTCCCACGGGAGTCCGGCATCGCGTGCCGCCCGAAGGATCTCCAGGATGCCCGCATCGGACTCGTGGAGACCGCTCCACGAGAACCCCAGGGCTGACGTGAGTTCCTGGAGCTGGGCCGGCTCGAGCCCGGATCGCTCGGCTGCCTCCGCCAGTTCCAATGGTGAGCCGGCCTCGAAGAGCCGGCGTCCGTACATCGATTCGACGCGGCCTTCGCGGATGGCGGCGGCGAGGCTCTCGGGGTCGAACTCGCCCCGCGCGAGTCGGTGGTGCACGAAGTCCAGTCGGACCAGGTCGATGTCGTCGAGGAGACCGTCCTCCTCGGGGTCGAGGAGGCCCAGCGCTCGGCACCTCTCCACGACATCGAGCGAGAGCCCGACGAGATGGGAGAACTCGGACGGAGTCATAGCCTGCCGCACGATGCGAGCGTAGGCCTACGTGCGGTCGACGGCGCCCTTCTGTGACGACCACCGCCACGTCGCCGAGATGCGCGGCCCCGCTCGCTTGACCTTGGGCACGCCGTGCTCCCAGTTCACCTGCGTGCGGCCGCCCATGACGAGCAGGTCACCGGACGCGGGGGAGATGTCGCGCGACTTGCCGCCGCCGCGGGGCCGAATCGGGAACGGCCGCCGCGCGCCGAGCGTCACGATGGCGATGAGCGTGTCGTCGAGGTGGCGGAGCTCACGGTCACGATGCGGCGCCACGCTGTCGCGCCCGTCCCGGTAGTAGTTGAGGCCGAGCCCGCCCAACGGGACGTCGTAGTGCGTCTCGAGCGCCGATCGCACCGGTTCGAGCGCGGGATGGGGGAGCGGCTCATCGGTGGTGTACCAGCGCGACAGGCGGGGGTCGTCGACCATGCGCTCGTACATCCAGCGCCGGTGCTGCTGCCAGTCGACGCGCTCGATCAGCGCGTCGAGGAGCGTGTCGGCGCCCCGCAGCCATCCGCGCGCGACGTCCACCCACGACCGGTCGTCGAGCTGCATACGCTCGAACGGAACGGTCGGGTCGACGGCCGGGTCCCCGGCACCGAGGAGGGAGGTCTGGTACACGGTCACGGTTCGACGATTGTACTGTGGTCGAACACGTGTTCGGGAAGGGAGGTGGCCGTGGCAACGCCCACACCGGGCCGGCCGCACATGCCGGGCTACGGGATCGTCGGTCCGGCGGAGGGGCGCGGGCTGCTGCCGTGGTCGTGGGCCGAGGAGCGGCTCACGACGTCGCACGACTACTGGGTGGCCACCGCCCGTCCCGACGGCCGGCCGCATCTCATGCCGGTGTGGGCGGTCTGGGACGGCGGCGCGCTGTGGTTCAGCAGCAGCGTCGGCTCGCGGAAGACGCGCAACCTCGCCGCCAAGCCCCGCTGCTCCATCGCGACCGACAACGCGTGGGAGCCCGTGGTGCTCGAAGGCATCGCGAGTGTGGTGGCGGACTCGGACGCGCTGGCGCGCTTCATCACACTCGAGAACGACAAGTACGGCACCGACTACAACGTCGACTTCCTCGACCCGGCCGTGAACGCCACCTTCCGGGTCGAGCCGTCGTGGGTGTTCACCCTGACCGAGGACGACTTCACCGGTTCGCCGACCCGCTGGTCGTTCGAGTCGTAGTGATCAGAGCCGCGGCGGCAGCACCGCGTCGACGAGGTACGGGCCGGGTACCTCGAGCCCGTGCTGCAGCTCGGCGTAGAGCTCGTCGGCGGTGGTGGCGCGCGCCGCTGGCACGCCCATGCCCTGCGCGAGCGCAGCGAAGTCGAGGTCGGGACGTGAGAGGTCGAGCATGTCGTGCGCCTTCGGCCCCGACGACTCGGCGCCGACCCGGCTGAGCTCGAGCTCGAGGATCGCGTACGAGCGGTTGTTGAAGACCACCGTCGTGACGTCGAGGCTCTCGCGCGCCTGGGTCCACAACGCCTGGAGCGTGTACATGGCGCTGCCGTCCGCTTCGAGGCACAGCACCTTGCGGTCGGGGCACGCGACCGCCGCGCCCGTCGCCACCGGGAGGCCCTGGCCGATCGCCCCGCCCGTCAACGTCAGTGAATCGTGCGGGGGCGCGCCCGCCGTCGCCGCCGCGACCCACAACCCCGCCGTGTTCGCCTCGTCCGACACGATGGCGTTCTCGGGGAGGACGGCGCCGATGGCGTCGGCGACGGCTTCACCAGTGAGGTTGCCCGTCGGTCGCTCCGGCCGCTGCGCGGGTTGCCGCGTCGGCTCTCCCGCGCCGACCACGTCGGCGAGGTGCTCGAGCGCGCCGACGGCGTCGTCCGGGCCCGCGGCCAGGACGTACACCTGGCAGCCGTCGGGCACGAGGTAGCTCGGCTTGTCGGGGTAGGCGAAGAACGAGACCGGCGCCTTGGCGTCGACCAGCACGAGGTGCCGCAGCCCGTCGAGCTGCGCGGTCATGAACTCGGCGAGGTAGCCGAGGCGCTCGAGGGGCGGTCGGCCCGCGCCGCGTTGGAGGCGGGCGGGGAACGTCTCGCCGAGCAGCTTGGCGCCGGTGGCGTTGGCGACCCGGCTGGCGGCGACGAGGCCGCGCTGGCGGGTCGCGCTGCCGCCGACCAGCAACGCGGACGGCTCGCCCGACACCAGCACCTTGGCGACGGCGTCGACCACGTCGTCGCCCACCGCTGCCCGCGCCGCCGGCGTTCCGGGCTCGGCGGGCTCGGAGCCCTCCGCCCACGAGACGTCGGCGGGGAGGATCAGTGTGGCCACGTTGCCCGGCGGCCCGAGCGCTGCGCTGACCGCGTCGGCGGCGTCGAGGGCGACGTCGGTGGTGGTGCGCGTCGTCCGGATCCATCCCGAGACGTTGCGGGCCGCGCTCTCGATGTCGGACTGCAGCGGCGCGTCGTGCTCGACGTGGTAGGTCGCGTGGTCGCCGACGACGTTGACGAGGGGCGTGCGCGCCCGGCGGGCGTTGTGCAGGTTGGCGAGCCCGTTGCCGAGGCCGGGCCCGAGGTGCAGGAGGGTCGCCGCCGGCTTGTCGGCCATGCGCCCGTACCCGTCGGCGGCGCCGGTCACGACCCCCTCGAAGAGGCCGAGGGCGGCGCGCATCTCGGGGACGGAGTCGAGGGCGGCGACGAAGTGCATCTCGGACGTTCCCGGGTTCGTGAAGCACACGTCGACGCCGCTGGCGACGAGCGTCCGGATGAGCGCCTGGGCTCCGTTCATCATCCGACCTCCGTGCGGTTGGTGACCAGCGGCGACCGCCGGCCGGCTTCCCGCGCCGCGTCGAGCAGTCCTCGCATCTCGTAGAGCTGCGGGACGCCGGCGCCGGCGAGGTTGCGGCGCTCTTCCGGATCGGCCGAGAGGTTGTGCAGCTCCCACTCCGCCGGCGTGGCGTCCTCGGCGTCGGCGTCCTCGGCGTCGGCGTTCTCGGCGTGCGCGTAGTAGTGGTTGAGCTTCCACAACTCGTCGTCGTCGCCGCTCGTGAGCGTGGCGATCACGGACTCGACGTTGCCGGGCTCTCCGACGGCTTCGTACGGCTCACCGGTGAACATGTTCGCCGTGCGGAGCCCGCGGCTGATCTGGTCCTCGGTCATGAAGTACACCGGCTCGCACTCGAGCGCGTCGTCGCGACCGGAGCGGATCGCCGCGCTCAGATCGCGGCCGACCGGCGGTTGCGTCTCGACGTGCTGTTCCCCGACCACCTTGGCGGCGCGCTCCAGGTCGATTCCTGCCAGCCCGAGCAGCGTCGGCAGGACGTCGACGTGGCTCGTCGGGGATATGAGGCCGTCGCCGCCGCTCGGGATGCCGGGACCGGACGCAACGAACGGGATGCGCACGGTCTCGTCGAACGCGTTGTGCCACTTCTGCTGGAGACCGCCGTGGGCGCCGAGGAGGTCGCCGTGGTCGGACGTGAAGACGACGATCGTGTCGTCGGCCAGAGCCGCGTCGTGCAGTCCGTCCAGGATGCGCTCGATCGCGCGGTCGACGATCTGGTGCAGCCAGAGGTAGAAGCGCCGGTACGCGGCGTCGGTCGGCTGTTCGTAGAGCAT
>DATFVT010000459.1:0-2577 GCA_035260105.1 Acidimicrobiia bacterium | reverse complement strand
CGGAAGTACGTCGCATCCCGAACCCTCGACTCGGTCACCTGGAACAACTCGGTCCTGCTCGAGGGGGACGTCGCCGACGCGGTGGCCAAGCTCAAGACCGAGGACGGGCCCGACATCATCACGCAGGGGAGCACCGATCTCCTCCAGACGCTGCTCGCCCACGACCTGGTCGACGAGTTCCGGATCTGGACGTTCCCCGTCGTCGTGGGGCCGGGGAAGCAGCTCTTCGGTCCGGGCAGAGCCGCGGGCGGCCTGCGCCTGGTCGACTCGAAGACGTCGAGCACCGGGGTCGTCATGGCCACCTACCGGCGGGCGGGCGAGGTCGATCGGGGCTCCTTCGAGTTCGACACCCCGACCGACGAGGAACGAGCACGGCGGGCGCGGATGGCCGCCGAGGGCTGAACCCGCGCCGCCGAGCAGCACCTCCCGCCTGTGGATAACTCGCCGGGAGGTGTCCGAAACCCACCACTTTCCGCGCCGGTGCCGTCAAGATGAACGTGCGGCACGACCAAGGGGAGGGGTGCCCAAATGGCAGCAACGATGACCGCGAGCCAGCGGCGGGCGATGGACGAGATCTCGGACGTCGCCGGCCGGGCGGCCTGGGTCTACCTGGCGGCCGGGATCCTGTCGGTCCTGTTCGGTGCGGTGGTGCTCTCGCTGGTGCTCGACTGGGTGGGCCTGTACACGGTCGCCCTGTTCGTCGGGATCTTCCTGATCGCCTGGGGAGCCCTGCACCTGCTGGGCGCCCTGATCGACCGGCCGGCCCACTGGGTGTGGCACCTGATCGGCGGTGCGCTCTCGATCGCGGCCGGCGCCCTCGCGATCGCCTGGCCCGATGTGACGCTCTTCGTCCTGGTCGTGATCATCGGGTGGGCGCTGATCGTCTGGGGGATCCTGGATCTGCTGTCGGCCTTCGCGACCTACGGGATGCGGCACTGGTGGCTGTACCTGATCCGGGGTATCGCCTCCATCGCCCTGGGGTTCCTCGCCCTGGGCCGTGAGAACGTCACCCTCTACTTCGTCGTCACGCTGCTCGGCGCCTTCGTGATCCTCTGGGGGCTCGGCGACATCCTGATCGCGTTCCTGCTCCACGGCGCGAAGGCGAAGTGGCACCGCGAGGAGCGTGCGATGCGCACGGCGTCGTCGAACGCCGGCTCGCGCCCGGCTGCCTCGCGGACGACGACCGCTCGCAAGGCGGCGGCTCGGAAGCCGGCGAGGAAGTCGCCCGCCCGGACGGCGTCGAAGCGCTGACCGCGGTCGCTCGGCGGGGTCAGCGCAGGTAGCGCCGGTCGTCCTCGCCGGGCTCGGCGCCGATCGCGTCGACGGCCTGGGCAGGGGAAAGCACGGACATCTCGGCCCGCGCCGTCACGCACGGCCGCTGCTTGGCGTCGACGACGACGGCCTCGGTGACGATGCGCCGCTCGTCCTCGTCGACGATGTGCACCTCCAGGCGGTAGGGACGGTCGACGCGAACGGGCCAGTCGAAGGTCGCGCTCGTCTCCTTCGTGAACGCGAACTTCTCGCTGAGGGCGATAGTCGCCCAGCTCATCCCCTCGTCGATCAAGGCGAGCGTGGCGCCGCCATGCACGTAGGTCGGGGCGCCGGAGAACTCGGAGCCCAGGGTGAAGTCGGCGAACACGAGTGCGCGGTCGCCGTCGTGCGAGAACGGCACCTGCATCCCGCGCGCGTTCGACGGCTCGCAGACGAAGCAGTTGGACCCAAAGCCCCAGCGCGAGTTCTCGAGCCGCTCGATGGCCATCTGCCGAGGCTACGACCTCGTCGCGGTGCTCACTTGCGCTTGACGAGCCAGCGCAGCTTCTCGGCCTTCTCGAACGCGGCCTCGCCGGCGAGCTGCCCGACCGAGGTGCCCAGCGTCGGGTACACATGCTGGTACTGCGACAGCTCGCTGAGCTTCACGCCCTCCTCGATCGCGAGGGCGAGCTCGTGGATCATCTCCCCGGCGGCGGGGGCGAGGATATGCGCGCCGGCGATCTTGCTCCTGTCGGTGATGATCACGATCCGGCCTTCGGTCGCGACATCGGCGCGGGCGCGGTCGTTGTGGTCGAGGTCCATCTGCCACACCTGGATGTGGTCGCCGTGCTTCTCGCGCGCCTCGGCCTCGGTGAGGCCGCTGTGGGCGAGCTCGGGGTCCGTGAACGTGCACCACGGCACGGCCGCCACGACCTTGCCCTTCCCGGGGAAGAACATGTCCCGCACCGCCCGCACGCCCTCGTACGCGGCCGAGTGGGTGAAGAGGTACCGCCCGGCGACGTCGCCGCAGGCATAGACGGTGTCGACGCTCGTCCGGCCACGGTTGTCGACGACGATCGCCTTCGGCGTGCACTCGATGCCGAGCTCCTCGAGCCCGAGTCCCTCCTTGTTCGGGACGCGCCCCACTGCGACGAGCAGCTCGTCGGCCGACCACGTGGCCGGCTGGCCGCCCTCGGTGCCGTGCACGATCTTCTTGCCGTTCTCGACCGTGACCTTCTCGGTGTTCACGTCGAAGCGCAGGTCGATGCCCTCGGTGCGCAGCGTGTCCACCAGCTTGTCGACGAGGGCGGGCTCGTCCCGGGGCAG
>DATFVT010000458.1:0-2013 GCA_035260105.1 Acidimicrobiia bacterium | reverse complement strand
TATCCGGTCGGCAACTTCATGATCGTCTTCTCCTCGCCGGCGGCGAAGAAGTTGGGTGACCCACGGTCGCGGTTCCGCTCGGCCGAGAAGTTCAGCCACACGGCATGGTGGAGGTGGATCACGTCGACCGGCGGGACCTTGCCGTTCTCGGTGCGGAGGTTCGGGTGGATCCCGACGATGTAGCCGTCCTCGGTCGGCTTCGGGACCTGGCCCTCGCTGAGGGCGATGTTGTTCTGCCCCGGCTGCACCTGGATGGGCCCGTACTGGAAGTGGAGGTGCTGCACGCCGGGCTGGTCCGCCGCCCACGGCGAGTCACCGGGTTGCTCACGACGCCGGCCCGGCTTGGCCCCGGCGGTGGTCGCCGCGACCGCAGCGAGCGAGAGCGCGACGGCGACGACGGAAAGAGACGCCAGTACCCGCGTCCGCATGACCATCCCGGCATCCCCTCCCTCCACCCCGGACCACGCGCACCATATTCTTTGTGCGCAGGCCGTGTAAACATTCGCTCCCACCTACGCTGGGGTGTCCGCGACGGCCGAGGTGGATCGAGATGCCCGAAGACGACGCGTCCGTGACCGATGCACGCCCGACGACCGTCGGGATCGTGCCCCACACGCACTGGGACCGCGAGTGGTACGCGCCGTTCCAAGTGTTCCGCGCCCGGCTCGTCCGCCTGCTCGACGAGTTGCTCCCGCTGCTCGAGCAGGACCTGAGCTACGCCCGCTTCCTGCTCGACGGGCAGACCGTCGTGGTCGACGACTACCTGGAGGTCCGTCCCGAGGCGGCCGACACGCTCCAGCGGCTGGCCGCGACTGGTCGACTGTCGGTGGGGCCGTGGATGGTCCTCATGGACGAGTTCATGGTGTCGGGCGAGACGATCGTCCGCGACCTCCAGCTCGGCCTGCGGCGCGCGACCGACCTCGGGGGCGCGATGCAGGTGGGCTACCTGCCCGACATGTTCGGCCACATCTCGCAGATGCCCCAGATCCTCCGGCGGGCCGGGTTCGAGCACGCCGTGGTGTGGCGCGGCGTGCCGTCGTCCGTCGCGCAGACGGCGTTCACGTGGGAGGCGCCCGACGGCTCCACCGTGCGCGCCGAGTACCTCTACGGCTCGTACTCGAACGGCCGCGACCTCCCCGACGACGCCAAGCAGCTCGTCGCCCGGGCGCGCAGCTACGAGCTGGAGCTCGGCCCGGCGCGGCTCCCCGGCGGTTCCATGCTGCTCATGAACGGCACCGACCACCAGATGCCACAGCAGTGGCTCGGACGCGTCGTGGCCGAGGCGAACGCGATCCAGGACGAATACCGGTTCTCGGTCACGTCGCTGCCCGAGTACGTCGCCGCGCAGCCCACCGAGGGACTGACGACGGTGCGGGGCGAGCTGCGATCGGGCGCACGCGCCAACGTGCTCATGGGCGTGGCGTCGAACCGCGTCGACGTGCACCAGGCCTGCGCAGTCGCCGAGCGCACGCTCGAGCGCCGCGCGGAGCCGTTGTCAGCCCTGTTCGTCCCGGCGCAGCGCTACCCGGAGTCGCTCCTCGGGATCGCGTGGCGGAAGACCGTGGAGAACAGCGCGCACGACTCGTCCTGCGCGTGCAGCGACGACGAGGTCGTCGACCAGGTGCTCGTGCGCTACCGGGAAGCCCGCCAGATCGGCGACGTGGTGGCGCGGGAGGCGGTGCGGCAGCTCGCCGCCGAGGTGGACGTCCCGCCCGGGTCGTCGCTCGTCGTGAACTCGACGCAGACCGCTCGCGGCGGAGTGCTGTCGGTGAACGTCCCCGGTGAGGGCCCGTTCCACCTCGTGGGACCGGACGGCGACGCCCGCCCGGTACAGGAGCTCGGCCTGCTCACCGGCGAGGGCTTCTCGACGATCGTCTCGGGACAGAAGGTGCGATGGGTGCTCGAGATGATGAACGGCCCCGAGTTCGCCGGCGAGCGCATCGGCCACTACGACATGACCGAGGCCGCGGACGGTGCCCTCGAGCTGACGTTCCGGGGCGCGCAACCCGGCGA
>DATFVT010000457.1:0-13174 GCA_035260105.1 Acidimicrobiia bacterium | reverse complement strand
GCCAGTCACTTCCTCGAGCACCTGCTGTTCAAGGGCACCGCCGATCGCAGCGCGGCCCAGATCGCCCACGCGGTCGAGTCCATCGGCGGCGACATGAACGCGTTCACCGCCCAGGAGATGACCTCGTTCTACGTGCGGGTGCCCGACGACCAACTCGACCTCGCGCTCGACATCCTTGCCGAGGTCGTCTGGCACCCGGCGCTACGACCGAACGACGTCGATGCCGAACGGAACGTGATCCTCGAGGAGATCCGGATGCGCGACGACGCGCCCGACGATCTCGTTCACGAGGTGTTCTCGGAGGCGATGTTCCCCGACCACCCGCTGGGCCGGGAAGTGCTCGGGACGCAGCAGTCGATCACGGACATGACGCGCGACTCGATCGACGAGTTCCACACCCGCAATTACGGGCCCGCCGGCATCGTCGTCGCCGCCGCAGGGAATCTCGAGCACGATCACGTCGTCGACCGGATCTCGGCGTGTCCGGCCGCCGTCCGGTCGGCTCCGGAGCTCGATCTCGGACGGTCAGTGGAAGGCCTCGCTCCCGCGCGGGCGCGCGCGTTCCTGTCCAAGCACGCCGAGCAGGTCCACGTGGTCATGGGCACGCGCGCCATCTCGCGCGATGATCCCGACCGCTATCCCCTCACCGTCCTGAGCCAGGCCTTCGGTGGCGGCATGTCGTCGCGACTGTTCCAAGAGGTGCGGGAGCGCCGGGGTCTGGCGTACTCGGTGTATTCGTATCGGATCGCGTACCTCGAGACGGGCGCGTTCGGCGTGTACGTCGGTACCGCACCGAGCCGCGTCGCCGAGACCGTCGACGTAGTGAGCGGCGAGCTCGATCGGGTCATTCGCGACGGCGGGATAACCGACGACGAGCTCACTGCGGCGAAGGGTCATCTCAAGGGATCGATGGCCTTGTCGCTCGAGACCTCGAACAGCCGCATGCACCGGTTGGGGAGCAGCGAGCTGATGCTCGGGGAGGCGCTGTCACTCGACGAGATCGTCGGGCGCGTCGACGCGGTGACCTCCAACGACGTTGCGCGCGTTGTGTCCCGCCTGTTCTCCTCCGGGCCGCGCACAATGGCGCTCGTCGGACCGGTCGACGAGGCGGCTGTGAGCGCGCTCGGGTGAGATGATCATCCCGCTCGCCTGCGAAGGCGACGGGACTTACCCTTCTGCCTCATGATCCGGGTCGGCGTGTTCGGCGCCGGTGGGCGCATGGGGCAGCACGTGTGCCAGGCCGTCGTCGACGATCCCGAGCTCGAGCTGGTCGCCGCGGTCGATCCGCAGCACGCCGGGATCGACCTCGATCAGATCGGCCTGCACGGCACCGGGCTCCAGGTGGCGGCGACGGCGGCGGCGCTCGCCGAGGCGGACGCCGAGGTCGCAGTCGACTTCACCGTGCTCGATGCCGCCCGGAGCAACATCGAATGGTGCGCCGACCACGGCGTGCACGCGGTCGTCGGGACCACCGGGTTCTCCGCCGACGACCTCGAAGGGCTGCGCGCGCGCTTCGCCGACGCCTCCGCCAACGCCGTGGTCGCGCCCAACTTCGCCATCGGCGCCGTGCTGATGATGCGGCTGGCCGAGCTGGCGGCGCCGTTCTTCGACACCGCCGAGGTGATCGAGCTCCATCACGACAAGAAGGTCGACGCGCCCTCGGGCACGGCCATGATGACGGTGCAGCGCATCGCCGACGCGTCGGATACATGGGCTGCCGATCCGACCGAGACCGTCGTCGCCGAAGGCGCGCGGGGCGGCACCGGGCCCGGCGGCATCCGAGTGCATTCGCTGCGCATCCGCGGTCTGGTCGCACACCACGAGGTCGTGCTCGGGACGACGGGCCAGTCGCTCACGATCCGCCACGATTCCTACGACCGCACGTCGTACATGCCGGGAGTCCTCCTCGCCATTCGCCGTGTGCGCGAGCAGCCGGGGCTCACTGTGGGCCTCGACGCGCTACTCGACCTCTAGTCCCGCGAACCCGCGCCCTTGAGCGGGGCAAGCGCGGTCGTTAGTGTCCCGCGCGGCAGGCGGTGGCCTTACCGACCGTCGCCGCAAGCCCAAGCCTGCGACGGCGACAAGGGGGAGCATGACGTCGGGGGATGGAAGCGGGCCGATCCTGGCCGTGCGAAACCTCGAAGTCGTGTATGGCGCTGCCATTCAGGTGCTGCGCGGCGTCAGCCTCGAGGTGCAGCAGGGACAGATCGTCACGCTGCTCGGCGCCAACGGGGCGGGTAAGACTTCGTTGCTCCGCGCGGTGTCGGGTCTTCTCCGGTTCCACCGCGGGTCCATTCCCCGCGGGACGGTCGAGCTCTACGGACAACGCATCGATCGACTCGATGCATCCGCGATCGTCCGCCGGGGGATGGCGCAGGTGATGGAAGGCCGGCGCATCTTCGCCGAGCTGACCGTGGACGAGAACCTTCGCGCCGGCGCGTATTCGCGCCGCGACCGCGGCGGCGTCAAGCAGAGCTACGACAAGGTGCTCGATCTGTTCCCCGTTCTCAAGGAACGGCATCGCCAGACGGCCGGCTACCTCTCGGGCGGCGAGCAGCAGATGGTCGCGATGGCGCGGGCGATGATGGCGGCGCCGAAGCTGCTCCTACTGGACGAGCCGTCGCTCGGCCTGGCCCCGCTCATCGTGCAGCAGATCCGTGATCTCATCGTCGAGATCAACAAGGAGGGGACGAGCGTGCTGCTCGTCGAGCAGAACGCGACGATGGCGCTGTCGATCGCAGCCCGCGGCTACGTGTTGGAGAACGGGGGCATCGTCAAGGACGGACCGGGGCAGGCGATGCTGGCCGACTCGGACATCCAGGAGTTCTACCTGGGCGTGGGCGAAGCGGGCCATCGTTCGTTCCGTGACCTCAAGAGCTACCGGCGAAGAAAGCGGTGGACGGCGTGAGCGCAATCCATTGGGAGGAGCGGCCGGCACAGCAGGAGCGATCCGACTCTCGAGCGGCAACGCTGCTCGAGGTGCGCGACGTGACGCTGCGCTTCGGCGGCGTCACGGCGCTGCAGGACGTGACGTTCGACGTCAACGGCAACGAGCTGTTCGCGATCATCGGCCCGAACGGTGCCGGCAAGACGTCGATCTTCAACTGCCTGAATGGCGTGTACCACCCGCAGGAAGGCTCGATGCGCTTCGAAGGCCGCGATCTCATCGGCATGCGGCCGCCGGCGATCGCTCACCTGGGGATCGCCCGCACGTTCCAGAACCTGGGGTTGTTCGTGAACCTGAACGTCATCGACAACCTCATGCTCGGTCGTCATCACCTCATGAAGACCGGGTTCCTCGCCGGCGCCCTGTGGTGGGGGCGCGCCAAGCGGGAGGAGATCGAGAACCGGCGCAGAGTGGAGGAGATCATCGAGCTCATCGAGCTCGGTCCTTACCGGTACCTGCCGGTGGGGATGCTCCCGTACGGGATCCAGAAGCGCATCGAGCTGGGTCGCGCGCTGGCGATGGAGCCCACGTTGCTGTTGCTCGACGAGCCCGTCGCGGGGATGAACCTCGAGGAGACCGAGGACATGGCGCGCTACATCCTCCAGGTCAGGGCGGAGCTCGAGCTGTCCATGATCCTCGTCGAGCACGACATGCGCCTCGTGATGGACATCGCCGACCGGGTCCTCGCTCTCGACTTCGGGCGACCGATTGCCAGCGGCCGGCCCGAGGAGATCCAGCAGGACGCGCGCGTCATCGAGGCGTACCTGGGGCAACCGGCGTGACGACGGCGGTCGAGGCGCCTCCTGTGCCGACATCGGATGCACCGGCGACCTTGCCGGCGATGTTGATCCGACACTCGGACACCCGGGCCCGCGACGTGGCATTGCGGGTCAAGCGGCTCGGGCGCTGGGAGGAGGTGACCTGGGCGGACTACGAGCGGCGCGCCACCCGCATCGGGCTGGGCTTGCGCGAGCTCGGCGTCGGCACCGGCGACCGGGTTGCCGTGCTGGCCGACAACCGTCCCGAGTGGGTCTTCGCCGACCTCGGCACGCAGGGCATCGGGGGCGTCACGCTCGGCGTCTACCCGACGAGCTCGGAGGCCGAAGTCGCCCACGTTCTCGGCGACTCGGTGTCCAAGATCGTGATCGTCGAGGACGAGGAGCAGCTCGACAAGACGCTCCTCGTGCGCGATCAGCTCCCGCACCTGGAGAAGATCGTCGTGATGGACACGCGCGGGATCCGGTCGCTCGAGGACCCGAAGACGATGAGCCTTGAGGAGCTCGAGTCGCTGGGCGATCAACGGTTCCAGCGGTCACCGCGCGAATGGCGGGACTCGGTCGCGTCGTTGGGCGGCGGGCCGGACGTGGCGATCGTCGTGTACACCTCGGGGGCCGCCGGGCCGCCCCAGGGCGTCATGTTGTCGCACGCCAACCTGACGGCGGCGGCCGAGACCGCCGTCAGCTTCTACCGTGCGCGCCGTGACGACGAGGTCCTGTCCTACCTGCCGTTGTGTCACGTTGCCGAGCGTCTGGTCTCCGTGATCGCGGCGGTCCGGGCCGGCTACATCGTGAACTTCGGTGAAGGGGGCGAGTCCTTCCCCAACGACCTGCGTGAGGTCCAACCGACGTTCTTCCTCGGTGTCCCACGGGTCTGGGAAAGGCTCGCGGCCGGGGTGCAATTCCGCATGGCGAACGCCAGCCGCATCAAGCGTTGGAACTACAACTTCTGGCAACGCCGCGGCGCGAAGATCGCTGCCGCGCGCATGCGCGGGAAGCGCCGCCGCGGGCTCTCCGCGCTCCTCGGCTGGCTCTTCCTCGGTCGGGCGTTGCGGAAGAAGCTCGGCATGTCACGCATCCGGGTCGCCCTCTCCGGCGCGGCGCCGATTGCCCCCGACGTGCTCGAGTACATGTGGTCGCTCGCCGTGCCGGTGCGCGAGGTGTACGGCCAGACTGAGAACACCGCCCTCGCCACTGCCACACCCATCGACGACGTGCGCATCGGGAAGGTCGGCCGGCCGCTGCCGGGCGTGGAGGTGCGCATCGCCGACGACGGCGAGATCCTCGTCCGCAGCCCGGGGAACTTCCTGGGCTACCTCGGTGACGAGGAGGCGACGGAGCGGGCGTACCTCGACGGATGGTTGCGGACCGGCGACCTCGGCGTGCTCGACGACGGCTTCCTCACGATCACCGGGCGCACGAAGGACATCGTGATGACCGCGGCCGGCGTCAACATCTCGCCGGCGAAGCTGGAGAACCTGCTGAAGTTCTCTCCGTTCGTGCGGGACGCGATGGTCATCGGCGACCGCCGGCCGTATCTCGCCGCGCTGGTCGGGATCGACGTCGGCATGGTCTCCGTGTGGGCGCAGCAGAAGAACCTCCAGTTCACGACGCAGCGCGACCTCATCGAGAAGGACGAGGTTCGCAAGCTCGTCGAGAGCGCCGTGAACGACGTGAACCGGCAGGTGGACGAGGAGGAGCAGATTCAGGGCTTCGAGCTGCTTCCGGTCGACCTGGAGGAGACCGGCGCTCTCACCGCCACGCAGAAGGTGCGCCGCGGGATGGCCGCCGCCCAGTTCAGCGACCTCATCGAGAGGATGTACGCGGCATGACGAAGTTCTTCTCACTGCTCGCTGACGGGGTCGCGTTGGGCGCGGTCTACGCGCTCGTCGCCCTCGGTTTCGTCGTCATCTTCCGCGCCACCGGCGTGATCAACTTCGCGCAGGGCGGCCTGGTGATCTTCGGCGCCTTTCTCGTGTACCAGGCCCAGAACACCTGGGACTGGTTCGGTGGTGGCTCGACGTGGCCGGGCTTCATCGCCAGCGCGCTGTTCGCCATCGTGTGCGTCGCCGCGATCGGAGCCGCGTTCGAGTCGCTGGTCCTGCGGCGGATGATCGGCCAGCCCATCTTCGCCATCATCCTGATCACGATCGGGCTCTTCCTGCTCGTGGAGCCGATCACGACCACGATTTGGCACAACCCCCCGGGCGGCATCGAGACGCCGTGGGGCACCCAGACCGTCTCCGTCGGTGACGTCAACATCCTCCAGGTCAACATCGCGACGGTCGTGTTGGGCGCGCTCGTGATGGGCGGCTTCTTCCTGCTGTTCCAGTACACGAAGGTCGGCGTCGGAATGCGCGCCACCGCGGTCGACCAGGAAGCCGCGCTCGCGCAGGGGATCAGCGTCCGCAGGATCTTCGCCCTGTCGTGGGCGATCGCGGGCGCCGTCGCCGTCGTCGCCGGCATGATGCTGGCCGGTGGGGCCGGGCCCGCGCCCGGCCTGAGCGTGAGCCTGGGCCTGATCGCGCTGCGGGCGTTCCCCGCCATCATCCTCGGCGGTCTCGACTCGCCCGTCGGGGCCGTCGTCGGCGGGCTCATCATCGGCGTCGCCGAGGTGATGGCCAAGGGCTACATCCCCGATCTGATCCCGGCCCTCGGACCCGAGTTCGGCGACATCGTGCCGTACCTGATCATGCTGCTCGTCCTGCTCGTACGGCCGTTCGGTCTGTTCGGGACGCCCGAGGTCCGGAGGGTCTGATGGCGCGACCGACGGGCTCGATGATCCGCAGCTACGCCGACGACCTGCGGCTGTTCCCGACCGCCGCCAAGCGGATTGGTCTCGTGGTGCTCCTCGCCGCCTATCTGCTCGTGCCGTACCTGATCAACGACACGTGGGCGAGCGTGCTGTCCCTTGCCGGGGTGGTCGCGATCGGCGCCATCGGCCTCAATCTCCTGACCGGGTACACGGGCCAGCCGTCTCTGGGCACGGCCGCCTTCATCGGCCTGGGTGCGTTCGTCGCCGGTTACTACGGCGGCGGGCGCTTCGCCGACGGCATCGGGTACGACTTCAACCTTTTCGTGTACCTGCTCATCGCGATCGTCGCCGGCGGAGCCGTCGGCGTGCTCATCGGCCTTCCCGCCCTCCGCCTGCGCGGGAACTACCTCGTGATCGTCACCCTCGGACTGGTGTTCGTCGCGTTGTACGTCTGGAAGAAGTGGACCACGTTCACGGGCGGCAACGAGGGCAGCGCCATGCCGGTCAAGGCCGACCTCAACCTCGGGTTCTGGTCGATCGACTTCCTGAAACCCACGGTGTTCGGCAAGGAGCTCGGGTCGAAGCAGGGGCTGATGTACCTCGCCTGGGGATTCGTCATCGTGACGGCGCTGTTGGTGAAGAACATCGTCCGCACCCGCCCTGGGCGCGCGCTCCAAGCCGTCCGGGACCGCGACGTCGCGGCCGAGGTGGTCGGCGTGAGCCTGTTCCGCTACAAGGTCAGCGCGTTCGCGATCTCCAGCGCGATCGCGGCCTTGGCCGGCGTTTTGTACGGTCTCTACCTCGGGTATCTGACGCCCGATGAGACCTCGCTCGGGTTGGTGCTCTCGATCCAGTTCCTCGCCGTCATCGTGGTCGGCGGGATCGGCACGATCTACGGATCGGTCCTCGGCGCCCTCTTCGTGGGGGCTCTCCCGACCCTCATCCGCGAGTTCGTGCCCGACAACTGGAACCTGCCCATCCTGGGCTGGCCCATCGTCACCAGCGACGCGTCCGCGACCGGGTTCAGTAAGGGGGCGCTGGCCACGATCATCTATGCCCTGCTGATCATCGTGTTCCTGGTCTTCGAGCCCCGGGGGCTGGCGGGGATCTGGCGAAGGATTCAGGCATACTTCAGGACCTGGCCGTTCTCGTACTGACCGGCCACAAAGGGGGTAACGATGAGGGGGAAGAAGCTCGGGCGGCTCGTGGGGGTGGTCGCGGCCGTGGCGCTGGCAGTCGGTGCGACCGGCCCCGCTGCGTTCGCCGGGGGTGCCCACTCGGGGAAGACGCCGCCGAACGTTCCCGGCTTCAACGGCTCGACCATCAAGCTCGGTGTCATCACTCCACAGAGCGGGATCGCCAGCGTCGTCGGCAAGCCGCTCACGGAGGGCAACCGGGTGTACTGGGAGGCCAAGAACGCCAAGGGCGGTGTGGCCGGCAAGTACAAGGTTGACCTCTCCATCGAGGACAGCCAGTACCAGGTCGAGACCGCGCTGCAGAGCTACGACAAGATCAAGGGTGACGTCGTCGCGTTCCAGCAGATCCTCGGGACCCAGATCGTGAAGTCGGTCAACACACGGCTGAAGGCAGACAACATGTTCGGGGGCCCGGCCTCTCTCGAGGGCGTGTGGGTGAAGCAGGCGTCCCTCATGCCGACGGGGACGCCGTACCAGGTGCTCGCCGCGAACGGCCTCGATTGGTACCTGAAGCAAGGGGGCGGCCAGGGGAAGAAGGTCTGCGCCATGGCCCAGGACGACGCCTACGGCGCCTCCGGGCTCGACGGGCTCACCCAGGCCGCCAAGACTCTCAAGGTCAAGGTCACCAAGACGGTCCGGTTCGCGACGGGTTCCGACACCAGCGCGCAGGTCGGCGAGCTGGCCGACGCGAATTGCGACGCCGTGATGCTCGTGTCGCTGCCGAACGACACCGGTTCGATCGTCACGAAGATGCAGGGGCGGAACTTCTCGCCCCAGATCCTCGGGATCGCGCCGTCGTGGTTGAGCGGCCTGGAGAACACCGACAACGGCCCCTTCTACCAGGAGCACTACATCTGGCTCAGTTACGGGGCGCCCTGGGGCGACACCAGCATCCCCGGGATGGCGCAGATGCTCACTGATCTGCAGCAATACGCTCCCGACCAGAAGCCGGACACGTACTTCCAGTTCGGGTACGCGCAGGCGTTGGCCATGGATCAGATCCTCGAGCAGGCCGCGAAGAACGGCGACTTCAGCAAGGCGGGGATCAAGAAGGCCTCGAACCAGGTCGGCACGCTGACGTTCGAGGGCCTCGGTGGCGACTACAAGTACGGGAAGTCGGCCAGCGACCGCAACCCGCCGCGGGATTCGACGATCGCGAAGGCTGCGGTCGGCCCGCCGGAGGGGCTGCAGATCCTCGTGACCAACTACACCTCGCAGGCCGGGAAGAACGTCAAGTTCAACAAGTGACCACTCCTGTCCTGGCGTAGGACACCGAAGGGGCCCGCCCTCCACCGGGGCGGGCCCCTTCGCGTGATGTGATGGATCCGTGAACGTCCAGGTCGAGCCGCGCGAGCGCGTCCTCGCCTCCACGTACGCGTGCGTGGCCCGCTTCGGCATGGGCAAGACGACCGTCGAGGACGTCGTCAAAGAATCCGGCGTCTCGCGAGCGTCGATCTACCGGCTCTTCCCCGGCGGCAAGGACCAGTTGCTGCGGGAGACGGTCGGATGGGAGATGAACCGCTTCTTCACCCGGCTCGCCGAGGCCGTCTACGACGCGCCCGACTTCGCCAGCTTGCTGGAGGAAGGCCTCGTGTTCGCCCACCGGGCGATCCAGGATCACGAGGTGCTCCGCAAGGTGCTCGAGACCGAGCCCGACCGGCTCCTGCCGCTCATCACGGTCGAGCAGCACCGGGTACTCGACTTCATCACCGCGTTCCTCCTCCCGTACCTGGAGCGGGAGCAGCGTGCGGGCCGGGTCCGCCCCGGCGTCGACCTCGAGGTGGCGGCGCCCTACGTCGCCCGACTCGTCCTGTCGCTGATCGGCTCGCCCGGCCGGTGGG
Organism: Acidimicrobiia bacterium; assembly: GCA_035260105.1. Classification (GTDB taxonomy): domain Bacteria; phylum Actinomycetota; class Acidimicrobiia; order IMCC26256; family JACDBD01; genus JALZAA01. The sequence continues at coordinate 3,659 of DATFVT010000457.1, read as the reverse complement.
ACATGGACGACCCCGAGCAGGTCCGGCTGCTCGTGCGCGAGGAGCTCCTGGGCGGGATCCTCGTCTGACGGCCCCGTTCGACCCGATCGTGACCTGCGACACATTGACGGTGAGACGATTTCTGCCTTACTGTCTCAGGGCAGGCTGAATGTGATGGTCCTCCCGACGATGAGCCACGAGGCCGAGAGCCTCTCCCCGGCGCCGACCGAGAGCATCGAGGACCGCGCCGTCCGCGCCACGCTCGCCTGCGTCGCCCGCCACGGGCTCACGAAGACCACCTTCGACGACGTCGCCCGCGAGGCCGGCTGCGCTCGCGCCACGCTGTACCGCTACTTCGGCGGCAAGCGACAGATCGTCCGGATCACGATCGCACGCGAGGCGGCGCGCATCGCGGCGAGCATCCGCGCCGCCGCCGACGCCGAGGCGACCTTCGAGGACGCGGTGGTGGCGATGTTCGTCCGTGCCGCCCGGGAGCTCCGCGACCACGAGGCGCTGCAGTTCCTCTTCGCGTTCGAGCCCGAGGTCGTCCTGCCGCACGTGACGTTCGACGCCGGCACCCGGTTCCTCGTCGGCGCCGGCTCGGCGATCTCGCCCGCGCTCACGCGCTTCCTCCCCGCCGAGCGCGTCGAGCGCACCGGCGAATGGCTCGCGCGCGTCGCGCTCACCCACGCGCTGGCGCCCACCAGCCCGATCGATCTGACCGACGAAGCCGAGACCCGCGCGTTCGTGCGCGAGCTCGTGCTGCCCGGTCTGCTCCGTCCCGAACCCACTACGTAGGGGGTACGTCCGATGGCCAGCACTCACGAGATCCTGGGTCGGCACGAGGTCGACGACCTCGAGGCCATCCTCGCCATCACCAACACCGACGTCGACGAGGTCGAGCACCTCGTCCAGTCGAACGGTGATGCGATCTTCACCTGGGACTACGACCGCAGCCGTCCCGCGCTCGGCAAGCTCTACGAGCGGGCGAAGAAGTCGCAGTGGAACGCGCAGACCGACCTGCCGTGGGACACCGACGTCGACCAGGAGCACGTCGTGCTCGCCAACGCCCTCGCCAACAACACGACGTTCGGCAGCGAGCTCGACACCAAGGGAACGCCGTTCGAGAACTGGGGCGACGACGAGTGGCTCGCATTCGGGGTGCAGTCGCAGAACTGGACCCTGTCGCAGTTCCTGCACGGCGAGCAGGGCGCGCTCATCTGCACCGCGAAGGTCGTCGAGACCGTGCCCTGGATCGACGCCAAGTACTACGCGGCGACGCAGGTGATGGACGAGGCCCGGCACGTCGAGGTGTTCGCCAAGTACCTCGACGAGAAGCTGTCCGGCCACTATCCGATCAACGCCCACCTCAGGCTGCTGCTCGACGACATCATCCAGGACCCGCGCTGGGACATGACCTACCTCGGCATGCAGATCATGGTCGAGGGCCTCGCGCTGGCCGCCTTCGGGTTCATCCAGCAGATGACGACCGAGCCGCTGCTGAAGCAGCTCCTGCGGTACGTGATGAGCGACGAGGCGCGCCACGTGGCGTTCGGCGTGATCTCACTGCAGGAGTACTACAAGCAACTGACCGGCCCCGAGATCCGGGAACGCCAGGAGTTCGCCTTCGAGGCCGCTGTTCGCATGCGCGACCGGTTCCTCCAGCAGGAGGTCTGGGACCGCTTCGACGTCGACGTCAAGGAAGTCGTGAAGCTCGTCATGCAGGCGCCGGAGCGTCAGGTGTTCCAGACGCTGCTGTTCTCGAAGATCGTCCCGAACTGCAAGAAGCTCGGGCTGCTCGACGCCGGCGACGGCTGGCTGCGCCAGCGGTTCACCGAGCTCGGCGTGATCCAGTTCGAGGACTGGACGGACACGGGCGAGGAGTACACGACGCTCGACGAGGTCTCGAAGGACCGCGAAACAGCCGGCGCGTAACCGGCACGATGCCTATCTCGACCATCGACAGGTAGGTCGAGATACGCATCGACGGCGATCACTAGCATCAGCCCGGTGAGCGAGGACGTGCGACTCGTCTTTCTCGGCGGGCTGGGCGAGATCGGTCGCAACTGCTTCTGTCTCGAGGTCGAGGACCGCATCCTCGTCGTCGACTGCGGGCTCATGTTCCCGGACCCGGACATGCCCGGCGTCGACCTCGTCTTGCCGGACTTCACGTATCTGCGGGACAACGCCGACCGCGTCGAGGGCGTCGTTCTCACGCACGCGCACGAGGACCACGCTGGCGGCCTCGCCTATCTCCTGCGCGACGTCGCCGTTCCCATCTACGGGACGGAGTTGTCGCTCGGCCTCGCTCGCGGTCGCATCGAAGAGGCGGGCGTGCTCGACCGGACGCAGTTCGTGCCGGTGTACGACGGCGAGCGGCGCAACATCGGGCCGTTCGACTGCCAGTTCGTGCCCGTCACCCACTCCGTCCCGCACTCGCTGGCGACGGCCTACTTCACGCCGGCGGGGACGATCCTCCACACGGGCGACTTCAAGATCGACCTGAACCCGGTCGACGGCCGCAAGACCGACCTCGCGCTCCTCGGGGAGATCGCCAGGATGGACGGCGGGATCCGCCTCCTGCTGTCGGACTCCACCAATGCCGAGCGGCCCGGCTTCACGCCGTCCGAGTCGACGGTGGGCGAAGTCATGCGGGACCTCTTCCGCGACCACGGTGGTCAGCGGTTCATCGTCGCCTGCTTCGCGTCGCACCTGCATCGAGTCGAGCAGGTGGCGAGGGCGGCGCTGGCGTCGGGCCGGCAGGTGGCGTTCCTCGGCCGGTCGATGGAACAGAACGTGACGCTCGCCCGGGAGACGGGACTGCTCGACATCCCGGCGGGACGCGTCGTCGACATCGAGGACGCAGCCCGCTACGCGCCGGGCGAGTTGTGCATCATCTGCACCGGTTCGCAGGGCGAGCCGATGAGCGCGCTCTCGCTGATGGCCGCGCACGAGCACAAATGGGTGAAGGTCAGCGAGGACGACATCGTCGTGATCTCGGCCCACGCCATCCCGGGGAACGAGGCCAACGTCGCCCGTGTGATCGACGCTCTTCACCGGGCCGGCGCCGACGTGGTGCACGACGGCACCGCGCCCGTGCACGTCTCGGGTCACGCGTCGCGCGAAGAGCTCAAGTTCATGCTGAACCTGACCGAGCCCGAATGGTTCGTGCCCGTGCACGGCGAGTACCGCCACATGGTCCACCATGCCCGGCTGGCACGCGAAGTCGGCGTCGCCCGCGACCGCGTGATCGTGTGCGAGGACGGCGACGTGCTCACGATCGGACTCGACCGCATCGACGTTGATCGCCGGGCGGTACCGGCCGGTTTCCTCTACGTCGACGGGATCGTCGGCGACGTCGGCCACGGTGTGCTGCGCGACCGCCGCAGCCTCGCCGAGGAAGGTGTCGTCGTGGTGATCGTGACCGTCGACGCGGGGACGGGCGAAGTCGTCACCGGCCCTGAGATCGCCACCCGGGGATGGGTCTACGCGCCCGAGGCGGACGAGCTCCTCGACGACGCCAAGGAAGCCGTGCTCACCTCGCTCGCCGAAGCGGCCGACGAGGGCGCCACCGACTTCGAGACCATCCGCCGCCACGCCCGGCGGGCCCTCGGCCGGTTCATCAACGAGCGGACCCGGCGGCGCCCGGCCATCATCCCGGTCGTCATCGAGGTCTGAGG
>DATFVT010000456.1:0-2145 GCA_035260105.1 Acidimicrobiia bacterium | reverse complement strand
CTGTTGGGCGAGGGCTTCGACGTCCACGGCGGCGGCGACGACCTCATCTTCCCGCACCACGAGAACGAGCGGGCCCAGGCCCAGGGCGCCGGCCACCGCTTCGCGCGGTACTGGATCCACAACGGCATGGTGATGGTCGGCACGGAGAAGATGGCGAAGTCGCTCGGCAACTTCACGACGCTGAAGGACGCCGTCGACGTCCACGGTCCACGCGCGGTGCGCATGGCGGTCCTGCAGAGTCACTACCGCAGCCCGGTCGAGATCGGCGACGAGCAGCTGTACGCCGCCGGCGAGGCCGTCGCCCGCCTCGACGCGCTGACCCGGCGGGCGCGCGTCGCCGGTGTTCGGGCCGGCGCCCCGCTCCACGACGCCACGGTGGACGAGTTCCGTGCCGCGATGGACGACGACTTCGGCACGCCCGAGGCCATGGCAGCGGTGTTCCGGCTCGCACGGGACACGAACCTCGCGATCGACGACGGCGACCTCGATCGGGCCGCGTCCGGTGTGGCGACAGTGCGGGAGCTCGCCGGCGCGCTCGGCCTCGACCTCGACGACAGCAGCCGAGAGGCGGCCGGCGCCGCCGACGCCGAGGTCGACGACCTCGTGGCCCGGCGCGACCGTGCCCGCGAGCGGCGGGACTTCGACGAGGCCGACCGCATCCGCGCCGAGCTGGCCGACAAGGGGATCACGCTCGAGGACACCCCGACCGGCACCGTCTGGCACCGGTGACGCCGAGATTGGCCGCTTCCAGCCTGGGCGGCGACCGGGTGGAAGGACGGCGGGCCGTCACCGAGCTGCTCACGGCAGGACGGCGTCGGGTGCGCACCGTGTGGGTGGCTTCGGAGCGGTCGGACGACCTGGCCGAGATCGCGGACAACGCGACCCGGCGTGGCATCCAGGTGCGCGAGGTGACGCGCCAGGAGCTCGACGACATCTCGTCGACCGAAGTACCCCAGGGCGTCGTCGCCGACGCCGACCCGATCGAGCCCGCGGGTGTCGACGAGATGCTCGCGGTGCCGTCGGCGTTCCTCGTCGCGCTCGACGGCGTCACCGATCCGCAGAACCTCGGCGCCGTCCTGCGCGCGGCCGAGACGGCCGGCGCGACGGGCATCGTGCTGCCGCGCCACCGCGCCGCCCACCTCACGCCGGCCGCGGTCAAAGCGGCCGCGGGCGCGATCGAGTACCTGCCCATCGCAGCCGTCGCGGGCATCCCGGCTGTGATCATCCAGGCGGCGCGCGCCGATGTCTGGACGATCGGGCTCGACGCCGACGGCGACGTCCCGATCGACGATCTCACCATCGCCGACCGCCCTCTCATGCTCGTGCTCGGCGCCGAAGGTCGTGGCTTGTCGCGCCTCGCCCGCGAGCGTTGCGACGTCGTCGCCCGCATTCCCATGTACGGGCACGTCGCGTCGTTGAACGTCGGCGCGGCGGCCGCGATCACGTGCGCAACGATCGCGCGCCTTCGCACGGCTACCCTCTGACGCGGCGCCGGAGTAGCTCAGCTGGCAGAGCAGCTGATTTGTAATCAGCAGGCCGTCGGTTCGAATCCGACCTCCGGCTCGACCTCGCTGCCGCCGTCGCGACCTCCGGCTCGACCCCTCTGGTCCCGCCGGAGCCCGAAATGCTTGCTCTTGGTGCCACGAGCGGCCAGGATCGACGGGTAATGGTCCTGTCCCCCCGCGACCGAGAGATCCTGGATTTCGAGCGGACCTGGCGCCACCAGCGGGGTCCCAAGGAAGTTGCGATCCGGGAGAACTTCGACATCTCGCCCTCGCGCTACTACGAGCTCCTGAGCGCGGTGCTCGAGGACGCGGACGCGTTCGCGTACGACCCGCTCACGGTCAAGCGCGCACAGCGCGTGCGGAACCAGCGCCGGCGCGTGCGCATCGAAGGCCGGCGCGCGGATCCGGAGTCGCGGTGACGATGGTCACGCCGACCGGGAGCGGAGTCGGTGGGAGTGGCGCGGGTGGGCGCGGCGGGGAACGTGAAGGCCAGCGCCAGGGCTCGGGTGTGAACTCCGCCGTGCGCGGCGCGGGGCTCGTCGGCCTGGCCGTGATCCTGGGCATCGTGCTCCTGCAGGTGATCGACAAGGGACCAGCCGGCAACGGCGCGACGCCGGCGGGATCGCGCACCCCGGCGACC
>DATFVT010000455.1:0-5387 GCA_035260105.1 Acidimicrobiia bacterium | reverse complement strand
CCGAGCCTACGGGGCCGCCGCCGGCTGCAGCGCCCGCGGGAGCGGCGCCGCGTGCGCGACGGTCAGGGTCTGGGTGGCGCGCGTGAGCGCGGTGTACAGCAGGCGGAGACCGGCGTCGTCCGCGTTCACGAGCCGCCCCGGCTCGACCACGACCACGTGATCGAACTCCAGGCCCTTGGCGTCGGGCGCGTCGACGACCGCCACCGGCGCGTCGACGGCGTCGGCGGTGCCGGCGACCGCGCCGACGTCGGCGAGCAGCGCGACGAGGTCGTCGTGCAGATCCCGGGGCGCGATCACGGCGGTCGTCCCGCGGTCGCCGTTCCCGTCCCGTGCCACGTCGGCGGCGACGGTCACGAGGTCGGTGACGTCGGCGGCGGCGACGAACCGCGGAACCCGGCCCGTGCTCCGCACCGATCGCGCCGGCTCGACACCCGGCGCCGCCGCCGTCACGACGCGATCGGCCAGGCTCATGATCTCCGAAGGCGTGCGGTAGTTGACCGTCAGCGTGACGACGCGCGCCGGCTCGTCACCCGGCAGCTGCGTCCGGACCTCGTCCCAGTCGTCGAGGGCGCCCGGCTTGCTCGACTGCCCGAAGTCGCCGACGAGCGTCATCGACCCCGACGGGCACCGCCGCCCCACCATGCGCCACTGCATGGCGGTGAGGTCCTGGGCCTCGTCCACCAGCACGTGGCCGTACGTGCGGGGCTCGCCGACGCCGTCCTCGCTCGGCGCCGCCCCGCCGGCGTACCGCTCCACGACCTCGGCCGCCGTCGTGTAAGCACCGAGCCCGAGCTCCTCGACGACGCGGGCGGCGTCCTCGAGCACGGAGTCGGGCGCGCTGCGCCGGCGGCGCCGGCGGCGGGGCCGGCCCGCCTCGGGCGGTCCGAGCAGCGCGTCCGCTTCGTCGACCAGCGCGACGTCGGCTTCGGTCCAGGCGACGTCGCGCACCTTCGGGGACCGGGGTCGTTCGAGCAGGTGTTGCTCCTCACGCGTGAGGATCCCGTCCGACGCCGACCGAATCAGCGCGGGAAAGCTGAACAGGTCGTGCACGAGCTCGGCGCCCGTCAGCACCGGCCACATGCGCTCGAGCGCCGTCCGCACCTCGGGCGCGCGCCGGAGCCGCGTCATGAGCTCGGCCTCCCAGTCGTCGGGCGCGCGCTCGCCCCGTGCCAGCGCGGCGGCGACGGAGACGTCGAGGAGCTCGTCCGTGCCCGCGGGCTCGAGTGGCAGCTCGGCATCCGGCTCGAGGCGACGAGCGTCCCGTTCGTACGCCGCGATCAACGACCGGCGGTACTGGTCGCGCAGGTGATCGAGCACCAGGCGGGAGACGGCGGGTCGACGCTCGTTGTGCGTGCCGCGCCGGCGCCGCACCCGCTCGACGATGCGGGCCGAGTCGGCGCGGCGGAGCCGCAGCGCGTGACCGTCGAGCACGACGACGGCGTCGTCGCGGACGGGCCGCTCCCGATCCCGCAGCGCCCGCGCGATCACCCGCGCCATCCGGGCATCGCCCTTCAGCGTGGCCACCTCGGCGGCCTCCACCGCCTTCGCCCGCAGCTGCGGCTTGATGCCCGCCACCGTCGTGAGCTGCACGTCGTCCTCTCCCAGTGACGGGAGCACCTCGTCGATGTACCGGAGGAAGATGGGGCTCGGACCGACGAGCAGCACCCCGCGCGACGCGAGCCGCTGGCGGTGCGTGTACAGGAGATACGCCGCCCGGTGCAGCGCCACCGCGGTCTTGCCCGTCCCCGGGCCACCGGCGACCACGAGGATGCCCGGCAACGGCGCGCGCACGGCCTGGTCCTGTTCGGCCTGGATGGTCGCGACGATGTCGCCCATCCGGCCGGTGCGATGCCGCTCGAGCGCCGCGAGCAGGGCCGCTTCCCCGACGATCGTGAAGCCGGCCTCGTCGGCGGCGTCGGAGTCGAAGACCTCGTCGTCGATGCCGATGAGCTCGCGGCCGTGGGTCTGGAAGTGCCGCCGCCGCACCACCCCCATCGGCTCGACGCCGGTGGCCCGGTAGAACGGCTCCGCCACCGGGGCGCGCCAGTCGACGATGAGGGGCGTCTGGTCGGCCTCGGTCACCGAGACGCGCCCGATGTAGTAGCGGTCGTCCTCGGGACGGTCGTCGCCGGGCTGGGCCTCCAGGTCGATGCGACCGAAGCAGAGCGGCGCGTTCCCGATGTTCAGGGCGGCGAGCCGCCGCCGGGTGTGGGCGGCCGCCGCGTCGCGCTCCAGGCGGGCCTGGTGGGTGCCCCCTCGACCCACCTCGCCGTAGCCCTCGGCGACCCGGCTGGCGGCCTTGCGCATCTCGTCGAGTCGCCCGTACGCCCGGTCGAGGTACCGCTGCTCGGCGGCGAGCTCGGGGTGGGCGCGGCGCTCTCGGGCGCCGCCATCGGACTGCTCAGGCACGCGCGGCTCCTGCGGGGGGACCTTGCAGTCTACTGCCCGCCGGCGGGGTCGACGCCGGGCGCGCGGACGGGAGGCGAACGGGGTCGCTAGGGTTTGCCGCTCTCCCCGACCTCCCCCCAACCGATGCGAACGCTGGTCGACCAGCTCGTCGAAACGATCCGTCGGCATCGAGCCGCGTCCGTCGCGGTGCTGGTCGTGTCGCTCGTGGTCGGCGTGGGTCTCCAGCTCGGGCTCCGGCACGGGGCGGCCGACGCCCAGGCCGAGCTCGGTCCCGCCCGCCATCGCGCCTCTCTCGCCCGCCTCGAGGCCGGCGTCGCCCGCTTCGAGTTGTCGGCGACGCAGGGCGAGCAGATGGGCGCCACGGCCCAGCGCGACGACGCGCGTCGACAGGTGGCGGCCCTGCAGCAGCAGCTCCAGAGCGTGCAGCAGCTGCTGGCGTCGGCGACCGGTCTCGTCGCGTTGCAGGGCCCGCAGATCGAGGCCCTGGACCGCTGCCTGAACGGCGTGTCGTCGGCGCTCAACCAGGCGGCCGTCGCGGACGCGGGCGCACTCCGGACGCTCCAGTTCGCGCAGGTCGTCTGCGGCGAAGCGCAGGCCGCCATCAGCGGAGCGTCACCGGGATGATCCGGCGGTGGTGGCGACCGGCGCTGCTGGCCGCGGGCGGAGTCGCTCTCGTGTGCATCGTCATCGCGGACGTCGTCGCGGCGGTGAACTACCACCATCACCGCAACAAGCTCGCCTCGGCATACGACGACGCGACGTCGGCTCGGGAAGAGACGGCGCGAACCCGCGCCGCGCTCGCGGAAACGAGGGCGGCAGTCGAACAGCTCGGCACCGAGCGCCGTGAGGCGGACGCCTCCGCGGCCATCACGGGCGACTCGCTGTTCCAGGCGCAAGCGGCGACGAACACCGCCCAGGGGACGGCAACCGCGCAGCGGAGCCAGATCGACGCGCTGAACGCCTGCATCGGCGGGGTCCGCGGCTCACTCGCCCTCCTCGGCAGCGGCAACCGCGCCGGCGCCGTCACGACGCTCCAGAACATCTCGCTCGTCTGCAACACGGCCGTCGGTGCCACCGGCGGCACCCGTCCGGTGTTCGCGTTCGACTTCGCCGACCCGTTCGTCCTGCGCGTCGGCGATACGTACTACGGCTATTCGACGAACGCCGGCGCGGGCGACATCCAGATCGCCAAGTCGACCGACCTGCGCAGCTGGGTGTTCGTCGGCAACGCGCTGGCCGGTCTGCCGAAGTGGGCCGCACCGAACGCGACGTGGGCGCCGTCCGTGCTTCCGCGGCCGACCACGACGGGAACGGCTTACGTCGCGTACTACACGGCGGAGAACGGACGGGACGGGCCGCAGTGCGTCAGCCGCGCCGTCGCCGCGGCGCCGCAGGGCCCGTTCCTCGACGACACCGCTCGTCCGATGATCTGCCCCCACCGGGCGGCCGCGATCGACCCCAGCCCGTTCGTCGACGCCGATGGGACGGCCTACCTGGTGTGGCGGGGTGCGAACGGGATCTCGGCGCAGCGGCTGGCCGCCGACGGGCTGAGCCTCGAGGGCGACGAGCACAAGCTCGTGGGAGCCGACCAGGGGTGGGAGGGGAAGGTCGTCGAGGGCCCGGCGATGGTGCGCGTCGGCGGGCGGTACTACCTCTTCTACTCGGGCAACAACTGGAGCTCGCGCGACTACGCCGTCGGCTATGCCGTCTGCGCCGGCCCGACGGGCCCGTGCACGAAGCCGTCGCCATCCACCGTCCTGGGCACGACCGGGACGATCGCGGGGCCGGGAGGCCAGGAGTTCTTCACGGACGCGACCGGCCAGCTGTGGATGGCGTACCACGCGTACACCGAGCCCGCCGTCGGCTACCCGAACAGCCGGCGGCTCCATCTCCTCCGGGTGGCGCTCGACCCCAACGGCGCGCCGGTGCTCAACCCGTCGGGCTGACCGGATCCTGTTCCGAGGGCCCGCGCGGAGCGGTCACCTCGTCCGGTTCGAGCAGCACGACGCGGTCCCCGAGCGCGAGGTCGGCCGGCGAGTCGGCGAGGAGCCACCGTCCCCCGAGGTTGGGCAGGCGCTCGGGCGTGGCCCCGAGCGAGCGCTCGATCGTGCGGATCACGCCGCCATGAGTGACGACCAGCACATCACCCGGCTCGCTGCCGTCGATCGCGGCGGCCAGCCCGGCGCGAGCGCGCTCGAGCAGCGCGTCGTCGGCCTCGAAGTCCGGCGGCGACCGCCGCGCCGCGAGATAGCCGGGCCAATGCTGTTCGATCTCGTCCCGGGTGAGGCCGCTCCACGCGCCGACGTCACGCTCCCGCAGGCGCGGCTCCTCGCGCACGCCGTCGAGACCGAGGCGTCGCGCGATCAACTCGCCCGTGCGGCGAGCGCGTCGGAGATCCGACACCCACACCGCCGTGATCGTCGCGATCTCGGCGAGCCGCGCGGTCGCGTCCTCCGCCTGCCGCTCCCCGAACGGCGACAGCGGCGGGTCGGCCTGGCCCTGCCAGCGCGACTGCGCGTTCCACGTCGACTCACCGTGCCGGACGAGCAGGAGCCGGATCATGAGATGGTGACGCTATCCGCATAGGCTCGGCCGCGATGGCAGGGCGTCCCAACATCCTCCTCGTCGTCTCGGACCAGGAACGTCAGCGCGGGTGGATCCCTCCCGGCCTCACGCTCCCGCACCGCCAGCGTCTCATCGACAGCGGCCTCGAGTTCACGCGCCACTACACGCACTCGTCACCGTGCTCGCCGTCGCGGGCGAGCCTTCTCACGGGGAAGTACGTCCCGCAGCACGGCGTGACCGACAACGTGATCTTCCCGGCGAACCGCGAGCTCGATCCCGTGATCCCGACGCTCGGCTCGATCCTGCGCGCCGGCGGGTACCGCACCTCGTACGTCGGCAAGTGGCCCCTCTCGCACGCCGTCGAGCCGGACCTCGAGACCTACGGCTTCTCGGACTGGCGGGGCAACGACCGC
>DATFVT010000454.1:0-2475 GCA_035260105.1 Acidimicrobiia bacterium | reverse complement strand
ACCGACGACTGGCTCGGTGAATGGACGTTCTCGCTCCCGCAGGGCTCGCTCACGGACGAGCCGATCTTCTGGGCGGAGCTGCTCGCCAAGGGTGGGCACACCGAAGTGGGCGCACTGATCGAGCAGTCGCTCGTCGGTGACACGTATCTCCGCAACTTCCGCCGAGCGTGCCGCACGAACGGGATCCGTATCGTCGCCGAGGAGTGGATTGCGCAGACCGCACAGGACGTCGAGGCCGCGCTCCGTACCCTGCAAGAGGCGAAGGCGACCGCGTTCGTGCACTGCGGCTTCGGCCTCGGAGTCCTCTACGTCAACCCGACACTGCAGTCCCTCGACTGGGACCCGCCCCGCTTCATGGGAACCGCGTTCCAGAACGCCTGGTTCCACGACGCGCTCTGGACGGCGATGCTCGGATGGACCGGCGTCGACCAGTACGACGAGGGGAACGCCGTCGGGCAGGACTTCCTCGACCGATACCAATCGAGCTACGGGCGGCGACCGGAGTGGGTCGTCCCGCTCATGAACCGCGACTTCGCGACCGTGCTCCTGCACGCCTTCGCCGATGCGCATCCTCTGAGCCCGCGGGGGGTGAAGGATTCCCTCGAACGGGTGAAGATGCTCCCGGCGGCGGCGGGCTCGAGCGGCACTCGCATCTCGTTCGGGAACTGGACGCGCCGGGGATGGGTGGGCACCGGCTACCTCGTTGCGCGCCAGCTCGACCCCGATGGCGTCCACACGCACCTCGTCGACCGCTTCGGTCAGGCCTGAGCGCCCATGACGCTCACTCTGGACGAGCGCGCCGACGCTCCCGCGTCGATGCGGACGCCCCGGCGGCCGCCGATGTGGCTGCTCGTGCCAGTCGGCATCGTCCTGCAGGTCGCGCTGCTCGGCGTCTTGTACAACATCCGTCGCGGCGCGGTCGCCGAGCGGATCGCGAGCCCCGGCGTGGTCGGCGTGCCCCGGCCGGTGGACTTCCTGTTCGGGAAGTCCGACTGGATCGTGCTGCAAGAAGTCGGGCTCGTGCTCATGATGATGAGCCTCGTCGCGATCGGCGCGGTGTTCTGGCAGCGGTACCCGAGGCATCCCGTCCTGCTGATGGCGATCGCGGCGACCGGGCTCGTCTGGATCGACCCGGTCATGAACTGGGCCCCGTACGCGGTCTACAACCCGCAGCTCACGCACTGGCCGGAGACGTGGCCGCTCTTCTCGCTGTCGCCGACGGTCGAGCCTTTCGTCGTGTTGGGCTACGCCACGTTCTACCTGGCGCCGTTCTTCCCGGCGGTGTGGATCCTTCGCCGAATGCAGGCGCGTCGGTCCGCAGACTCGCTCGTCTGGCGGCACCCGCTCATCGTGCTCTCGGCGATGATCTTCGTGATCGGCTTCGTGTACGACGCCATCCTCGAGATCGTGTGCGTCCGGACCGGTCTCTACATCTACTCGCACGTCATCCCGTTCGGGTCCTTGTGGGCGGGGGAGTGGTACCAGTTCCCGCTGCTCTGGGAGTCGGCGCTCGTGACCGTGGTGATGATCCCGGCGGGAGTCCTGCTGTACCGCGACGACACGGGTCGCACGCAGGCGGAGAAGCTCGCTCAGCGAGTACGCGGGTTCCGGACGCGACCCGCGCTCGGCACGTTCCTCGTGATGTTCGCCGTCCTGAACGTCGCGTATCTGGTCTACGGCGGTGCCTTCGCCGTCATCCGTGCAACCGGCTCCGCGACGTCGGTCGCCTGCCCGTGGCCGTACCCCGAGGCGAAGGTCTACGACCCGCAGGGGCTCTACGAGAAGGCGGGCCAGCCCGGTCCGTACTTCCCGGGCATCTGGTCCGGCTGGCAGTCGGGCCAGTCGGGGCGGCCGCAGGTTCACCTGCCGGCGAACGGCGGCCGCTGCGCCCCGAAGAAGGGCTGACGCGCCCAGGAGGTACCGGTGCCCGGTACGGATGAGATTCGATACGAGACCCACATGCTCGTCGACGGTGCGCTTGTCGACGGCGACGCCGGAACGTTCCCGAACGTCAACCCCGCGACCGAGGAAGTGCTCGGTGCGGTCGCCGACGCCTCGAAGGCGGACATGCACCGCGCCATCGACGCCGCCCGTCGGGCGTTCGACGAGACGGACTGGTCGACGAACCGTGCGCTACGCAAGCGTTGCCTCGAGCAGCTCCAGCAGGCGCTGGAGTCGGAGCGCGAGGAGCTGCGCGAGCTCCTGATCCTCGAAGTGGGCTGCCCGCGCATGGTCACCCACGGGCCACAGCTCGACGCTCCGCTCGCCGGCGCACTGGCCTACCCCGCGAAGCTGATCGACGAGTTCCCCTGGGAGACCGATCTCGGCGACACCGTGGTGGACCTCACCGGACAGCTCACGAGCCGCCGCGTCTGGCGCGAGCCCGTGGGGGTCGTCGGCGCGATCGTGCCCTGGAACTACCCGTTCGAGGTGACGATCAACAAGCTGGGCCAGGCGCTCGCCACCGGCAACACC
>DATFVT010000453.1:0-12075 GCA_035260105.1 Acidimicrobiia bacterium | reverse complement strand
GCGAGCGGCGCCCCCGCGCACGTGTGGATTCCGTGCCCGAAGCCGATGTGTTGGCGGGCGTTGGGACGGTCGATGTCGAACTCGTGGGGGCTCGCGAAGACCCGGGGATCGCGGTTGCAGGCACCGGGCGCGAGCATGATCGTGCCGCCCGCAGGGACGTCAACGCCGGCGAGGGTCGTCCGGACGCGGGCCATCCGGAACTGGGTCCGGAGCGGGCTCTCGAGCCGGAGGGTCTCCTCGATGAAGTTGGGGATGCGCTCGCGGTCGCCACGCACGACCCGCTGCAGGTCGGGCCGCTCGCCGAGCATCCGCAGCGTGAACGAGAGGAGCCGCACGGTCGTCTCCTGCCCGCCGGCGAAGAGGTTGGCGGCGATCAACGCGGCGTCGCTCACCTCCGGCGTCGAGCCATCCGGGAACGTCGCCGTGGCGAGGCCCGTCAGGATGTCGCCGCGGGGCTGCCTGCGGCGGCCCTCGATGTACTCGGTGAACCGCTCGTAGAGGAACTCGAGCGGCTTGTGGGCCATCGACTGATGCGCCGTCGAGAGGCGCTCGCGGAACAGCGAGTGGTCGGATTCGGGCACGCCCTCGAGCTCGGCGATGACCGTGAGCGTGAACGGTTCGGCGTAGTCGGCGACGAGCTCGCACGCCCCGGCCTCGACGAACCCGTCGATCAGGCCGTCGGCGAACCGCCACATGAACTGCTCGTTCTCCTTGAGCCGCTTCGGCGTGATGAGCCGCATCAGGAGGTGGCGATGCGCGGTGTGGTTCGGCGGGTCGAACGACGGGAGCTGGTCGCTGAACGGCAGCTCGTGCCGGCACTTCACGATCACGTCGGTGATGTCGTCGCCCTCGACCGGTGCCGAGAACTTCACGAACGGCCCGCTCACCGCGTTGCACGACGAGAACGTGCCCGACGGCGCATCGTTCGCGGGGAACGTCGCCGGGTCGCCATAGACCTCCATCGCCTCCGGGTGGCCCGTGACCATGAACACGTCGTAGCGAGGCTCCCGCCACACGGGGCCCTGCTCCCGCACCCAGTCGAAGTACGGGTAGGGATCGTCCTGCACCGCCCGGTCGGTGAAGAAGTTGACCATCGCGAACTCGGTCATGTGCCCCCTCGATCTGGTGCCCGGTGATACGTCGTACGATCGCCGCGTGGGCCTCGAAGTCGAGATCGACCGTGACGTGTGCATCGGCTCGGGAAACTGCGTCTACGAGGCGTCGGGTGCGTTCGACCTCGACGACGACACGATCGCGTTCGTCGTCGATGCGCGCGGCGCGCCGGAGGACAGGGTGATCGCCGCGGCGCGGAAGTGTCCGAGCCACGCGATCACCGTCCGGCGCGACGGCGTGAGGCTGGCCTGACGGCCCTCATGGCGCGGCCCGGTCCCCACGCGTGGCGTGGCGGGCCGCGAGGTAGCCGAACACCATGGTGTTGGCGATGCTCGCGCCCGGGCCCAGGTAGTGGCGGCCCATCACGGTGGCGGTGATGTTGCCCGTCGCGTAGAGCCCCTCGATCGGGCTGCCCTGCTGGTCCAGGACCTGGGCGTGCTCGTCGGTGACGAGGCCGCCACACGTGCCGATGTCGCCCGGCACGACCTCGACGGCGTAGTACGGCGACTCGTCGATCGGGCCGAGGCAGGGATGCACCTTGCGGTTGGGATCGCCCAGTGCCCGGTTGTAGGCGGACTCGCCGCGCCCGTACTCGGGATCGACGCCCCGCACCGCGTGCTCGTTGAACCGCTCCACCGTCTCGGACAGGCCGGCCGCGTCGATGCCACACATCCGTGCCAGGTCGTCGAGCGTCCACGCCTGCTTCAGCCGGCCGCTCTCGAGCAGCTTGCGGGGGAACCGGCCCGGGCTGGACCGCAGGTGCGCATAGCGCTTCCGGTAGCGATCGTCGAAGATCAGCCAGCACGGAACGGCCCGGGCCGTCTTGTCCCGGGCGTACATGGCCTTGCCCACCTCCATGTACGAGTTGGACTCGTTCACGAACCGCCGCCCGGCGGCGTCGACGTAGATCGTGCGCGGACGCTGGCGCGCCTGGTCGAGGGTCGACTGCCCGAACCTGCCGGTCCGCGGCGACGGCAGCCACCACGCCTCGTCGAGCAGGTCGGTCTTCGCGCCGAGGCGCATCGCCATCCGGAGGATCTCGCCGGTGTCCCCGGGGTTCGCGATCGACCACTTGGCCCGATTCGGCTGCGCGGCGCCGTACTGGCCCCGCATCTCCGGGTTGTGGGCGAACCCGCCGGCCGCGAGCAGGACGCCCCGCTTCGCCCGGACCAGCACGGGTTCCCCCGCGCGCGCGGTGCGAACGCCGGCGACGCGCCCGTCCTCGACTATGAGGTCGTCGACCGGCGCCTCGGTCCAGACCGGGATCTGGTGGGCGACCGCGACGTCGAGCAGCTGCGCGATCAGCGACGCACCGTTCGTCAGCAGCTCCTGCCGGCGCACCCGGGCCGCCATGGTGCGCAGCACGACCCGGGCCGAGATCACGAACGCCCGGAGGCTGCGGTTGTAGTGGGACAGCGCGCGCGACTCGTTGGTCATCACCGCGAGCCCGACGCTCCTGGCGAGCCCGGGCTGCAGCCGCTCGAGCCATTCGCCGAGGACCCGGCCGTCGAACGGGACCGGCTCGATCCCGCGGCCGTCGTCGTGGCCGCCCTTGGCGTTCGAGTAGTAGTCGCTGTAGCCGAGGCAGTGGACGAAGCCGATCCCGCACCGCTGGAGGAACGAGACCATCTCCGGCCCGGCCGTGAGGAAGGCGTGCCGACGCTCGAACGACGACGCCGGCCCGACGTCGCCGACGACGGCCTCGAAGTGGGCCATCGCGTCCTCGTACGAGTCGCGAACCCCATCGGCCCGCATCACCGGGTTGTCGGGAACCCAGGCGATGCCGCCGGACATCGCGGTCGATCCGCCGACTCGGTCCTGCTTCTCGAGCACCAGCGCGCTCGCGCCGGCGTCGGCCGCAGCCAGGGCGGCGACCATGCCACCGCCGCCGGAGCCCACGATCACGAAGTCGACCGTGGAGTCCCACGTCGTCATTCCACGTCCCTTCTCGTTACCGGACGCATCACTTCACGATCGAAGCAACGTAGCACGGGTCCGTTGACGATTGCTACGAAGTCGAAGTAACGTGCCGCGGTCACGCGAGGGGAGGCGGAAGATGTCCGGCGACTCGACGACGCTGACGTACCCGCCCCAGGGGCTGGGCGCACCGAAGGATCGGCGCCCGGGCCCCGTCCGGGAGCTGGGCGCGCTGGCGGGCACGGACGTGTTCTCCGCCGACGATCACATCTCGTTGGCGGAGGACATCTTCTACGAGGGCTTCCCCGACGGCATGAAGGAGCGGGCGCCGCGCGTCATGAACGTCGGCGGCGGGTGGGTGATCGGCATGGGCGGCAAGTCGATCCTCGTGCCCGAGTTCATCGAGGTGCTCACGCAGTACGACCCCCTCGCCGGGTCGCACACCGGCGACGTCGACGCGCGGCTCGCCGCCCTCGACTCGGAGGGGATCGCCAAGGAGCTGGCGTTCCCGAACTCCATCCTCGCCCTGTTCGGATGGCCCGACCGAGAGGTCCGCGAGCTCTGCTTCCGCATCTACAACGAGCACATCGCGGGGCTCCAGGAGCGATCCAACGGCCGCATCTTCGGGGTGGGCCTGATCAACTGGTGGGACCCGGAGGGCACGCGCCGGACGGTCGACGAGCTGAAGGCGCTCGGCCTCAAGACGTTCCTCCTGCCGCTGAACCCCGGCAAGGACCTCGACAAGCGCCCGATCGACTACGCCAGCACTGCGATGGACGGGGTGTGGGAGGCGATCGAGGAGGCGCAGGTCCCGATCTCGCACCACATCGGCGAGAGCCCGCCGGCGACGCCGAACGAGTTCAACCCCATCGCCGCCGGGATGCTCCAGTCGGTGGCGCCCTTCCGCGACGCGTTCGGCAAGTACATCTTCGGTGGCATCCTCGACCGCCACCCGGGGCTGCGCGTGGGCTGGTTCGAGGGCGGCATCAACTGGGTCCCCTCGGCGATCCAGGATGCCGAGCACATCGCGGCGTCGTTCCGGCACCTTGCGAACCTCGACCTGCGGCACGACCCGAAGCACTACTGGGACAACCACATGTGCGCCTCGTTCGTGGTGGACCCGCTCGGGCTCGAGCTCGTCGACCGCATCGGGGTCGACCGCGTGATGTGGTCCACCGACTTCCCCCACAACGAGAGCACGTACGGGTACAGCGGCGAGTCGCTGGCGAGCGTGGTGGACGCGGTCGGTGCCGACGCGGCGGCGGCCGTCGTCGGCGGCAACGTCAAGCGCTTCCTCGGGCTGGAGGGCTGATGCCCGGCCTGATGGCGTCGGCGCCGTCGACCCGCATCCCGCCGACGGCGGACCTGGCGCGCATGCACCGCGAACGGGCCGAACGGGTTCGTCAGGTCATGGCCGACCAGGGGCTCGACGCGCTCGTGCTTATGGGCAACACCAACGTCGCGTACGCGACCGGCGCGGTCTGGCCGCTCGCCGACTCCGGGCGTGCCGGCTTCGAGCAGCCCGTGGCCGTCGTCCTCGCCCACGACGAGTGGCCCCACCTGTTCTCGCCGGTGCGGGAGGACGATCGGCTCCGGGTCGAGCTGCCGCCCGACCACCTGCACGGTCCGGTGTACCTCGACTTCGACGAGGGTGTGCAGCGGTTCGCAGCACACCTCGCCGAGCTCGTGCCCCACAAGGCCAGGATCGCGATCGACGAGTGGACGAACGCGCTGCGCCGCGAGCACTCGATCCTGTTCACGGCCGACGCACCCGCCGACGGGGGCAAGATGATCAGCCGGGCGAAGCTGACGAAGACGCCGGACGAGCTCTCGTGCATGCGTGAGTCGCTGCGGATCACCGAGCGCGCCATCGCCGAGGTCCAGGAACATCTCGCGCCCGGCGTGCGCCAGACGGACCTCACCGCCACCTTCCTGCGGTCGATCTTCGACGCTGGTGCGGACGCCAACGTCCTCGACCCCATCTGGCAGGTCATGCCGCTGCGGATGGCTGACGGACCGTGGACGACGACCGGCGACCTCGCATGCCCGCTGCTCTCGACCGAACGGGCGCTGGCGGAAGGTGACGTCCTGTGGGTCGACACCGGGGTCAGCTACGCGGGCTTCCACTCCGACTTCGGGCGCACCTGGGTCGTCGGGCGCGCCCCGACCGCCCGGCAGCGCACGCAGTTCGACCGATGGCGGGCGATCATGGACGCGGTCCTCGACGTCACCCGGGCGGGCGCGACTGCGGCCGACCTGACCGGGGCGGCGACCGCTGCGGCCGGCGGGGTCAAGCCGTGGATGCCGCACTTCTACCTCGGTCATGGCCTCGGCATCGACAGCGCCGAGATGCCCTACGTCGGGAGCGACATCGGTGAGGCGTTCGACGCGTCCCTGGTCCTCGCTGCGGGCATGGTCCTCGTGCTGGAGCCGATCGTCTGGGACGACGGCGCGGCCGGGTACCGCTCGGAGGAGGTGCTGCTCATCACCGAGGACGGGTGGGAGCCCATGACCGACTACCCCTACGACCCCTTCTGATGGTCGGGTGACGGTCACCGAGGTCCTTCCCGACGACGCTGCGCTCCGAGCGGCGCGCCGGGCCCGCGTGCTCGCCGAGCTGGAGGCCGCCGGCGTCGACGTCCTCGTCGTCGGGCGGGAGGGCAACGCCCGCTACGTCTCCGGTGCACCGAGGCTGTGGACCGCCGGCTCGCGTGCGTTCGGGCCCGGTTGCGTGCTGGTCCGGGCGACCGGCGCGGTCCACCTCCTGAGCACGTGGGACGAGGGCATCCCGGACGACATCCCGCACGAGCGCCTGTACGGGATCACGTTCAACACGATGAACTTCGTGACGGTCCTCCAGGGCATCGACGGTGCCGCGACGGCACGGAGCGTTGCGACCGACGGCCTGACCCCCTCGTTCTCGCGGCTGCTGCCGATGGCGTTCCCGTCCGCCGAGCTCGTCGACGGCGAGCCGTTGCTGCGGCGCGCCCGCCGCAGCAAGACGCCCGGGGAGGTCGACGCGATCCGGGCATCGGTCCGGGTCGCCGAAGGTGCGCTGGCCACAGCGGAGGCTGCACTCGCGCCCGGCGTGACGGAGCGCCAGCTGACGGGGGTGTTCATGGAGGCGATGGCCGCGTCGGGCGTCACGACGCCGGCGGGGCAGGACGTCGCGTGGATCACGTCACGGGAACGCCCGTGGCACCGTGCGAGCCGCGACGTACCGGTGGCACCGGGCGACCTGGTGGCCTTCGAGGCCGGCGCGATCTCCGCCGGCTACGCGGGAGAGCTCGGCCGGACGCGCGCGGTCGACGGCGACGGCCACGTCAGGGCGCTGTTCGACCGCTGCGGCGAGCTCTGGGATCGGCTCCTCGACGCGTGTCGGCCGGGTGCGCCCGCCAGCGACCTCCTCGACGCGTACGACGCCGCCGGGGTCCCTGCGCCCCCGATGCCGGTGGCGCGCGGGCTGGGGCTCGGGTTCGACCTACCGCTCGTGACGCACGAGCTCCCGCGGACGGCCGCGGAGCAGCGGCTCGAGGCGGGCATGGTGTTCGCGCTGGCCGCGTACGTGTGGGAGGAAGGCGTCGGCGCCGTCTACGGGCAGGACCCGGTCGCCGTCACCGCCTCCGGGCCCGAGGTTCTGTCCACGAAGCCGTTCCGCAAGGCAAGGAGCCGATGACGTGTCCGACGTCGATGTCCCGCCGCCGGAGGAGATCATCCTCTACGAGAAGGATCCGAGCACGCGCATCGCGACGATCACCCTCAACCGGCCGGACCAGCTCAACATCCCGACGATCGGGGCGCGCCGGCGCTACGCCGATCTGCTCTTCAAGGCGAGCCTCGACGACGACGTCAAGGTCCTCGTCGTCCGCGGGGTCGGCGACCACCTGGGGACGGGAGCCGACCTCGACGAGCTGATGGCCAAGCGGGCCGCGGGCGTGGCGCTGCAGGAGGAGTTCGGGCTCACCGAGGACGACGACGTCGCGATGCCGGGAAGGCGCTCCTACCGCGCCGGTGCGTCGCTCCTCCAGTGGTACGCCGACACGCGGTCGGGCTGCCGGAGCCTCCAGGAGTTCAAGAAGATCAGCATCCTCGAGGTCAAGGGCTACTGCTACGGCTGGCACTTCTACCAGGCCGGGGATGCCGACCTCGTGATCTCGTCCGACGATGCGCTGTTCGGGCATCCCGCGTTCCGCTACGTCGGCTACGCACCGCGCATGTGGCAGTGGGCGACGATGATGGGGCTGCGCAAGTTCCAGGAGATGGTGTTCACGGGTCGGCCCTTCACCGCCCGGGAGATGTACGACTGCAACTTCGTGAACAGCGTCGTGCCGCGTGAGGAGCTCGAGGCGGAGGTCGAGAGGTACGCACTGGCGTGCGCGCGCACGAGGCCCACCGACACGGTGTTCATGCAGAAGGTGTTCTTCGAGGTGATGAAGCAGCACCAGGGCGAGTACATGGGCAGCCTCCTCAGCGCCTGGCTGGAGTCGATGGGCGGCGCGCTCCGGGAGGACGATGACAGCCGGCTCGCAACCCTCGGCCGCGACACGATGGATGCGGGGCTGAACCTCGCCGTGAAGGACAACGACAGCCGGTTCCCGCCCGAGTGGCGGTTGAGCAGGTCGGGTCGTCGCCGCCCCGAGACCGACTGACGGTGACGCAGCCTGAGGTGGGCACACCGCTCGGCGCCCCCGCGGTGCCGCCGTTGACGGGGGTTCGCGTCATCGACCTGTCGAGCTGGATCGCCGGCGCGTACTGCTCGAAGCTGCTCGCCGACGGCGGTGCCGAGGTGATCAAGGTCGAGCCTCCGAGCGGTGACCCGCTGCGCCGATGGTCGGCCTCTGGCGCGACCATCGCCCCCGACGAGGACGGGGCGCTCTTCAACTTCCTCGGCGCATCGAAGCGCAGCGTCGTCGTCGATCGCGGGCGCGCCGGCGACCTCGAGACGTTGCACGCGTTGCTCGCATCGGCGGATGCCGTCGTCTGGTCACGCGGGTCCGACGTCGCCGACCACGCGTCGCTGGCGCCACCCGAGATCCTCCGCGCGCACCCACACCTCACCGTCACGGCGATCACGCCCTTCGGGCTCGAGGGCCCCTGGTCAGACAAGCCCGCCACCGAGTTCACGCTGCAGGCGTGGTCGGGCGGCATCGTCGGGCTCGCCCGCGGCGCACCGGACCGCGCGCCGGTGTTCGTCGGCGGCCAGATTGGCGAGTGGCTCGCCGGCCTGTTCGGGGCGATCGGCACGCTGGCTTCGCTCCGGCGTAGCCGCAGCGACGGCGAGCTGGTCGACCTGTCGATGCTCGAGGCGTCCGCGATGTGCCTCACGTACTACCCCGTGACGTTCAACGACCAGCGCGGACGACCGATGCGGCGCCGCCGCTTCGTCCCGACCCCCAGCGTGGGGGCTGCGCGCGACGGGCTCGTCGGGCTGGGCTGCGGGACGGGCCAGCAATGGCTCGACTTCTGTGCCATGGTCGGCCATCCCGAGTGGACGGAGGACCCGTCGCTGTTCGTCGAGCGATCGGCGTTGGCGCCGACGATCGACGCATGGATCCGTCAGCACACGGTCGAGGAGGTCCACGACCTGGCGTCGTCGTTCCGGATCCCCAACGCGCCCATCGCGAACGGCGCCAACGTGGCGGCCTTCGAGCACTTCCGCGTCCGAGGCACCTTCGTCACGAACCCCCGGGACGGCTCGGTCAACCCCCGGCCGCCGTTTCGGCTCGCACCGGCGTGCCTGCGGCCCCCCGGGGCCGCGCCGCCCCTCGGCGAGCGGCCGCTCGACGCGGTTCCGAACCGCGAGGCCGGGGTGCGCGTGGCCGCCGCCGGGGCGCCGCTGGCGCGTCCCTTGAGCGGCCTGCGCGTCCTGGACATGACCGCCTACTGGGCGGGTCCGCTGACGGGCCACATGCTCGCGCTCCTCGGCGCCGAGGTGATCCACCTGGAGGCGCCGACGCGGCCCGACGGGGCCCGGCTGGTCGGCGGCGTGCCGCAGACGGAGGATCGGTTCTGGGAGCGTGGCCCGATCTTCGCCGCGCTCAACACCAACAAGAAGAGCCTCACGATCGACCTCAACGATCCGCGGGGGGTCGATCTCGTGCGCCGTTTCGTCGCGACGTGCGACGTGGTCGTGGAGAACTACACGCCCCGCGTGCTGGCGCAGCTCGGGCTGGACGCCGAGTCGCTCCGCGCCGCCCGGCCCGACCTCGTCATGGTGCGGATGCCGGGGTTCGGGCTCGACGGACCTTGGCGTGACCTGTCGGCGTTCGCGTTCGTGATCGAGGATGCCTCGGGGCTCACCTGGCTCACCGGGCACGCGGATCAGCTCCCCCTGGAGCCGTACTGCGTCGGCGATCCCAACGCCGGGCTCCATGCGTTGTTCGGCTTGCTGCTGGCGCTCGAGCACCGCGACCGGACCGGCGAGGGCGGTGTCGTCGAGGCCGCCATGGTCGAGGCGGCCCTCAACGTCACCGCGGAGCAGGTGATCGAGCACTCCGCCTATGGCGCCCTGCTCCAGCGTGCCGGCAACCGCGGGCCGTGCGCCGCGCCCCAGAACGTGTACCAGGCGGCGGGCCCGGACGAGCGCGGCCGCGACGACAGCTGGGTCGCGATCGCCATCGCGACCGACGAGCAGTGGCTGGCGCTCCGCCACGCCCTGGGCGAGCCGGGGTGGGCGGCCGACCAGGCGCTCGCCACCGCGTCGGGACGGGCCCTGGCGCAGGACGAGATCGACGCGCAGCTGCAGCGGTGGTGCCGCGCCCGGCCGGCCGACGCCATCGTCGAACGCCTCTGGGACGCCGGGGTTCCCGTCGGCAAGGTCATGCAGCCCCACCAGCAGACCGAGCTGCCGCCGCTGCAGGCCCGCGGGTTCTTCGAGGAGGTGGACCACCCGGTGATCGGGCCCTCCCGCTACGCCACGCTGCCGATGACGTTGTCGTGCGTGCCACACCCGCTGCACGAACGCCATGCGCCGCTGCACGGCGAGCACACCGCCGAGCTCCTCGGCGAGCTCGGGCTGCCCCCATCCGAGATCGACGCGCTCGCGGTCGACGGCGTGATCGGCAGCTCTCTCGCGAGGGCTCAGTAACGTACGGCTGCGAGCCGTATCCTGCCGGGATGGGCTTCGAAGCGGCTCCGTTCGACGTCGTCGAAGCATCTCGGCGTGTCTGGCTGGAGCACTGGGATCCGGAGGCCGCATCCGGGATGGCGGTCTTCACGGCCATCCTCCGCTCCTACCAGCTCCTCAGCGACCAAGTGAACAACGTGGTGCGGAGCTACGACCTCACCTTCGCCCGGTACGAGGTGCTCACCTGGCTGGCGACGGACCCGGAGTCCTCGCTCACCCTGAGCTGGATCAGCAAAACCCTGCGCATCCCGCCGGCCACGGTGACGAACATCATCGATCGGCTCGAGGACGACAGGCTCATCCGCCGGGTGCCGCACCCGTCGGACGCCCGCACGACGCTCGCGGTGATCACGCCGCGCGGCCGGAAGCTCGCCGCGGATGCGACGCGCGACCTCAACTCGATCGTGTACGAACGCATCGGCCTTCCCGAGGACCGTCGCACCCAGCTCGTGCAGCTCCTCGCCGAGCTGCGGGCGAGCGGCAACGAGTTCAACGTCGAGCGGTCCGACGAGGTCATCGAGGAGGTCGGATCCCGGCACGCGCACAAGCGCGACCACAAGAGCGGGAAGAGCCGCCTGGACGTGGCCTGACCGTCGCACGCGCGACGCGGGTCACGACTCCGTCGTCGCCGCCCCCGTGGGCCGAGCGGTCGACATGATGAGCTTCGTCTGCGCGTAGGGCGGGCCGGCCGTGGTGCCGCCGTCAATGGGGAACATGATGCCGGTGACCTGGGCGGCACGGTCGCTCGACAGGAAGACCACGGCGTTGGCGACGTCCTCGGGTTGCGCGTGCCGCTCGAGCGGCTGCATGTACCGCAGGACCGGACCCATGTCGTAGGTCGTGATGGCGGTGCGGATGTGCGCAGGTGCGAGGCAGTTGACCCTGATGTTGTACGGCGCGAGATCGATGGCCATGCACTTGGTGGCGTGGGCCACCGCCGCCTTCGATGCCCGGTACGCGATCATGCCGGCACCGGCGTTGATGGCTGCGATCGAGGCGTTGTTGATGATCACGCCCCCGCCGTGGTCCTTCATGTGCCGCGCCGCGCGCTGGGTACCGGCGATGACACCGAACAGGTTCACGTCGATGATGCGCGAGAAGTCGGTGAGGTCGTCGGGCAGGAACCGCTTGAGCGGGCTGCCGACGCCGGCGTTGTTGAACATGATGTCCAGGCCGCCGAAGCGATCCACGGTGAAGTCCACCAGGTCCTGCACCTGCTCGGCGTCGCTGACGTCGGTCTCCTTGAAGGCGGCCGGCTCGCCGATGTCTTCGGCCACCTGCCTGCCGCGGTCCGCGTCGACGTCGGCGATCACCACGTTCGCCCCCTCGGCGACGAGCAGCCTCGCGGTGGCCCGACCGATGCCACCGGCGCCACCGGTGACGATGGCGTGCTTCCCGGCGAGCTCCTGCGAGTCCATGCCCGCACGATAGTGCTGCCGTTGACCCACAACCCTGTTCGTGTCAAGGTCCACTGACACGAATCAAGGGGATGGTGGTGAGCAGCTCCGACGTCTATTACGACCCGTACGACGTCGACATCAACGCCGATCCGTACCCGGTGTTCCGGCGCCTTCGCGAGGAGGCGCCGCTCTACTACAACGACACGCACGACTTCTACGCCCTCAGCCGCTACGACGACGTCGAAGGGGCGCTGAAGGATCGGGAGACGTTCATCTCCGGTCGCGGCGGGGTGCTCGAGCTGATCAAGTCCGACATCGACATCCCGCCGGGGACGGTCATCTTCGAGGATCCACCGAGCCACACGATCCATCGCGGGCTGCTGTCACGCATGTTCACGCCGAGCAAGGTGGCGGCGCTCGAGCCCCAGGTGCGCAAGCTGTGCGCCGACGCGCTCGACCCCCTCGTCGGGGCCGGGCGCTTCGACCTGATCGCCGACTTCGGGGCCCTCATGCCCATGC
>DATFVT010000452.1:0-3470 GCA_035260105.1 Acidimicrobiia bacterium | reverse complement strand
CACCTCGTCGAGAGCCCCGAGCACATGCTCGTCATGGTGTGCGGAGGCCTCGGGAACCTCCATGCGCTCGCGCTGCACAGCTTCGGCCCCACACGCGCGGTGACCCGCGCCTTCTGACGTAGCGTGCCGACGTGACCCTGCGCGTGATCAACCAGCTGGGGCCCAAGGCGGCCGAGGCGATGAAGGCCGCCGTGCCCGGCGTGGAGGTCATCGACCCCGGGGCCGATCCGCCGCCGGCCGACCTGCGCGCCGACGTGCTGTTCGGCGGCTGGGGGCCGCACTCGATCGATCTCGCGCGGCGGGTCGACTGGGTGCACCTCG
Source organism: Acidimicrobiia bacterium (assembly GCA_035260105.1). Lineage (GTDB taxonomy): Bacteria > Actinomycetota > Acidimicrobiia > IMCC26256 > JACDBD01 > JALZAA01. The sequence continues at coordinate 3,149 of DATFVT010000452.1, read as the reverse complement.
CCGGAACCGGCGTCGACAGCTTCCCGGACGAGCTGTTCGACGGCCGCACCGTGACCTGTGCCCGCGGCGCATCGGCGATCCCGATCTCGGAGTTCGTGCTCGCCGCCATGCTGGCGTTCGAGAAGCACCTGCCCGAGACGTGGATCCACGAGCCGCCCGACCACTGGAACTTCGCCTCGTTGGGGTGGCTCAACACCCGCACGCTCGGGCTCGTCGGGTTGGGCGGCATCGGGCTCGCGGTCGCCGAACGCGCCCTGCCGTTCGGCATGGACGTGCGGGCGCTGCGGCGCCGGCCCGAGCCGAGCCCGCTGGCGGGCGTCGAGGTGGTGGGATCGCTCGAGGAGCTGCTCCCGGTCGCCGATCACCTGGTGCTGGCGGCCCCGGCGACCCTACGCACGCAGCGGCTCATCGACGGTGCCGCGCTCGAGCTCGTCAAACCGGGCGTCCACCTCGTGAACATCGCCCGCGGTGCGCTCGTCGACCAGGACGCGCTCCGTGTGGCGCTCGACGACGGACGGGTCGCGATGGCCACGCTCGACACCGTGGACCCCGAGCCGTTGCCGGAGGGTCACTGGCTCTACACGCATCCGAAGGTGCGGCTGAGTGCCCACGTGTCCTGGTCGTCGCCTGCCGGCCTCGCGCGCACCCTCGAGATCTTCGTCGACAACCTCACCCGGTACGCGGCGGGCGAGCCGGTGCTCCACGTCGTCGACGTCGACGAGGGGTACTAGGCGGCCGCGACCGCGCCACCCACCCGCGCTACCGGGCCCACGGGTCTCCGTAGTGCTCGCGGAAGGTCTTCTCGGCGACAGGATCGCGCTTGGGTGGCCCGAGCTGCGCGGCCGGCCACCCGAGGGGGACGACCGCCAGGGGCCGGATATGGTCGGGGAGCGTCAGGAGCGACCGCAACTCGTCGCCGAAGACGGTCGTGATCGTGGTCAGCGCCGAGCCGAGTCCGAGGGCGTGCGCGCCGAGCAGCAGGTTCTGCACCGCCGGCCAGACCGACGACTCCAAAACGGTCTCGACGCAGCTCGAGGTGTCGCCGCACACGACGATCAGGACGGGCGCGTCGGCGACACCGCCCGTCGCGCCCGCTTCTACCTTGGCGAACATCTGCGGGCTCAGCCGTGGCCGCGAGAAGTCGCGCCCCCCGCCTTCCCACGCGCGGCGGTTGAGCTCGCCGATCTGCTCCCGAGCGACGGGATCGCGCACGACGATGAACACCCACGGTTGGGTGTTCTCCGCGCTGGGCGCGTACGTCGCCGTCTCGAGCAACCGCTCCACGAGCTCGTCGGGAACAGGGTCGTAGCCGAAGGCGCGGTGCGCCCGCTGCGAGCGGACGACCGCGAAGAAGTCAGGTTGCCCGCTCACGCCCACCGCTCGCCGAGGCGCCGGAAGGTGTTCACGTACATGATGCGCAGCTCCGGCGTGTTCGCCCACGCGTCCCACGCCTCGGTTCCCGGTTGGCCGATCCGGTCGGAGACGAGCGGGGCCATCGTCCGGAAGGCGCGCTCGGGGTCGTCCGTGTCCATCTCGTAGAAGTGCATGAACCGGGGGTCGCCGCCGGTCGCGTTCTCGTACGGCGTGATCATCGAGTATCCCGGCACACCCACCTCGGCGATGTGTCGGATGTGCACGAAGTCGGCCCAGTCGCGCAGCGCCTGCGCCTGGTCCGGGTGTCGGGGGCTGATGAGCACGAGCATCAGGCCCAGGGTGGGCAGCCCGGTCAGCCGGCCCTGGCCCGGCCGGGGTGTGCGCCGGAAGTGGTGGCCGGTGATCCTCTCGGGCGTCTGCGGCGCCGCGAACTCGTCCCCGACCTCGTACACGCCGAGCAGCGAGAACTCGGGCAGCTTGCGCGGGAGGTCGGTGCGATCCCGGCACGCGTTCTCCCACCACGTGGCGCGCACGACGTCACTGTGCCGAATCAGGTCGTCCACGCGCGAGCGCGCGTAGGCGTCGACGTCGGAGTCGCTCATCTCGAGGTACAGGCCCGGGGTCTCGCGGTCCTCCACGGGCCGGATCCTACGTGGCCGGTTGTGCGTCGAGCCCGAGCAGGCGGCGCGGGTTGTCGCACGCCATGCCGCGGATCGCGCGCTCGTCGAGCCCCTCGGCGAGCAACGCGTCGGCGAAGTCCTGGAAGCCCGGCGCCGGCCGCACGTTCGCCTTCTGCCCGTAGTCGGTTGCCAGCGTGCACCGCTCGGCGCCGATCGCGTTCACCGCGGCTGCGATCGCGCTCGGCGGTCGAGTCGCGAGCGCGCCCAGGCACGTCAGCGCGCACAGCTCGATGGTGGCGCCGAGATCGGCCAGCTCGACGCACTGGTCGACCGAGAGGTTCGGCCCGGCCAGCTCTTCCATGGCGTGCGTGACGACGACCTTCCCGCGCCGGCCGAATTCATTCGCGACCGCGAGGTGCTCGGGTGCGGTCACGTGGCCGGTGGCGAGGACGGCGTCGTGCGCGGCGACGAGGTCGAGCACCTCGTGCGTCTCGGGCAGCAAGGATCCGTCGTCGCCGACGACGGACAGGCCGGGCCCGGGGATGCCGAGCGCCTCCCCGATGCCATTGAGCTGGTCCTGGCGGCTCGTCAAGGTGGGGAGCCAGACGATCTTGGCTCCGATGCGGAGCGCGGTCTCGACGGCGGCCGGGTTGACGCCGCCGACCTCGCGGTCGCAGCAGATGCCGCCGAAGACACGCACGCCGTCCACGACGCGGTCGACGATGGCCGCGAGTGCTGCAGTCGGGTAGTCGTGCGACTTCAACACGACGGCGGCGTGCCCGGCCGCGGCGGCGTCGCGCGCGACATCGAGCGCGTCGACGGAACGCTCGCGGTGTGCGTCCGGCCCGAAGTGGCAGTGCAGGTCGGCCGCGCCCGTCAGGTCGACCGTGGCGGGCACCTCAGTCCTCGAGACGGAAGCCGATCTTCATCGTCACCTGGAAGTGCCCGATTTCCGTGCCGTTGATCCAGCCCCGGATCTCCGTCACCTCGAACCAGTCGAGGTTGCGCAGCGTTTCGCTCGCGCGCGAGACACCGTTGCGAACCGCCTGCTGGAGGCTGTCGGTGGAGGTTCCGACGACCTCGGTCACTCGGTACGTGTGGTCTGGGTGCGTGGCCATCGAGCCTCCCGGCGATTCGGAACGGAAGGGTCACACG
>DATFVT010000451.1:0-3876 GCA_035260105.1 Acidimicrobiia bacterium | reverse complement strand
CTTCCTGAACGGGAGGCTCGACAACCCGCTCACCGCGCTCTTGTCGTTCCCGCACGTCCTCGGGCACGAGGCCGTCGCCCGGCGCGCCGACACGGGCGCACGGGTCGTGCTCAACCCGTGGTTGTCGTGCGTTCCGCGCGGTATCGATCCGCCGTGCCCGGCGTGCGCCGCGGGGCGCTACCCCTCGTGCCGCAACTTCGACCGCGGCGCTGTCTCCGCGGCGCTGCACCTCGGCAACTGCGCCGCCGCGCCCGGCGCCCACGCCGAGCGGTTCAGCGCGCACGCCGGTCAGCTGTTCCGCGTCCCGGACGGCGTTGCCGACGACGCCGCCGTCCTCGCCGATCCGGCCAGCGTGTCGCTGCGCACGATCCTCCTGCACCCGCCCGACCCGTCGGCACCGGCGCTGGTCTACGGCTGCGGGACCCTCGCCGCCGCCGCCGTCGGCCTCCTCCGGCACTTGTACCCCGACGTCGAGGTGTGGGTCGTCAGCCGCCCCGGCGCCCGAGCCGAGCTAGCCGCGAGGATGGGCGCGCACGCGGTGCTGCCGTCCGATCCCGACCGTCTCGTCGCCGAGGTCGCCCGCCGCGCCGGCGTCCGCCCGCTCGTGCCGTGGAGCAAGCACGCGTGGCTGCAGGACGGCCCGGGCGTCGTTTACGACACGGTCGGCAGCCCGGAGACGGTCGAGACGTCGATGCGCGTGCTCACCTCGGGCGGGACGCTCGTGATCAGCGGAGTAGAGCCGCCGAAGCGGTTCGAGTGGACGCCGCTGTACTTCAAGGAGCTGCACGTCGTCGGGTCGAACGCGTTCGGTGTCGAGAAGGTCCACGGCGTGCGCAAGCACGCGTTCGAGCACTACTTCGACTTCGTTGCGGACGGCCTCGACCTCACGCCGATGATCACGCACCGCTTCCCGCTGCGCGACTGGAAGCAGGCCGTCCTCGCGATCGCCCGTCGCCGCCGGACCGGCGCGGTGAAGGTGCTGTTCGAGCCATGAGGTCGCCCGCGTCACCCGAAGGTGATGCGGTGGATCGCCCCGCCGTCGTGGTCGACATAGAAGAAGTCGCCACCGGGGCCCACCTTGAGGTCGGCCGGGCTTGACAGATTCGCGAGAACGACTTGGGTGTTGGCCGGGTTCGGCAGCCCGTTGGCGCCGGGGAGCATGGCCCAGAGGCATTGACGGTTGAAGTCGGCGAAGAAGAGCGCGCCCTCGTATTCGGCCGGGTACGTGCCGCCCTCGTAGAAGGTCGGTCCGCTGATGGAGCTTGTTCCGGTCGGGCAGTTGTCGCCCGGCACAACCTCGCCCGCGTGGGTGTAGGAGAAGTACGGCGCCGTCGCCGCGCCCGGCGCGGCATACAGGTTTTCGCAGACGCTGAGGTCGGCGGCGTCATACTCGGGTGTGCGCCCGGGCCCCTCGTTGCACGGCCACCCGAAGTTCTCGACCGGTGCGCTCGGGCTCGGGATGCGATCGATCTCCTCGAAGGTGTTCCACCCGACGTCGCCCACCCACAGCTCGTTCGTGCCCGGACGGACGCTGAACCGGAACGGGTTGCGGAAACCCTCGGCGATGATGCGCCGCGCGTTCGGGTCGGGGTTGCCGGCCAGAGGGTTGTCGGGCATGGCGGCACCGGTGGCCGGGTTCACGCGGATGATGGACCCGTCGAGGCCGACCGGGTCGCCGGCGGTGCGGAGGTCCTGCGCCCGCAATGCGCCCCCTTCGGCGGTCGGCGGCGACAAGTTGTTGCCCACCGAGCCCGGGGGGTCGCCGCACGCGTTCCCGTTCTGGCCCCAGTCGGCGTTCTGCCACGTAGCGCCGTCGCCGCCGCCGACGTACAGCGAGCCGTCGGGCCCGAACGCGACGGTCCCGATGCTGTGACCGAGCTGGTAGCACCAGTCCTCCACGAGCACCTGCTCGTTCCCGACCATCTGGTTGCCCGACGCCTGGAGTCGCGACAGCCGGCCGCTGGATAGGCATCCCGTGCTTGGGCTCGGGCAATCGTCCGACGTCTGCCCGGCGACGCCCCACCGCGGCGCGGTGCCGCCGATGGCGGCGTCGTACGAGTAGAGGACGTACACGTAGGGCTGGGTCGGAAAGGAAGGATCGAGCGCCAGTCCGACGAGGCCGCGGTCCACGTTGTTGTACACGTTGGTGCGCAAGTCGGCGAAGACGCTCGGCGTCGGATCCGACAGGCTGTCGAATACCTTGATCAAACCGCTCTTCTCCCCGACGAACACCCGCCCGTCAGGCGAGAACGCCATGACCGTCGGGTGGTCGAGGCCCTGCAAGACGACGTCGTCGTGGAAACTCGGCGGCGGTGGAGGAGGCTCCTTCGGAGGCAGACACGCCGCCGCGATCGCGGACGCGCCCGCTACGAGTGCCACCGACACCATGCCGCGACGAACGCGGCGCCTCCGAGAATGTCCCACTTGCCCCAAGCGGCGGAGAGACTAACAGCCCGCCGCCCGGGGGTGCTATCGAAGCAGCAGCTCCTGACGAAGCAGCTTGCCGACCGAGCTCCGCGGCAAATGGTTCACGAAGACCACGGACGACGGCACGGCATGCGCGGGCAGGCGAGCGCGGCAGCTCTCGAGCAGTTCCTGCGCGCCCACATGCTCGCCCTTCGCGAGTACGACGAACGCCGTCGCGGTCCCGTCATGCGCGGCCACCCCTACGTCGGACACCGCCGGATGGTCGGCGAGCACCCGTTCGACGTTACCCGGGTACACCACATGACCCGACGCTTCGTACGCGTCCGCGACGCGGTCGACGATCCAGACGTATCCCTCGTGGTCGATGCGCGCCGCGTCTCCGGTGCGGAGCCATCCGTCCTCGTCGACAGCTTCTCGAGTGGCATCGGGCCGGCGCCAGTAGCCGGCCATTACGTTGGGGCCGCGCACGAGCAGCTCGCCCGTCTCGTCCGTTGCGCATTCGGCTCCGTCGGGCTGCACGACGCGAACGTCGACGAACAGCGGCGGTTCGCCTGCCGAGCCCATCTTGTTCAGTGCGCTGGGAGCGTCGAGGAGCAGCACGAACGGCGCCGCCTCCGACAGGCCGTACCCCTGGAGAAAGGTCAATCCGCGTTCGAGGTACGTCCGGATGAGGCGCTTGGGGACCGGCGCGCCGCCGGTGATGAAGCACCGGATGCTCGAGAGGTCGGCGTCAGGCCAGCGCGGCGATCGCGTCATCGATTCGAGCAGGTCTGGGTTCCCGAACCCGATCGTGACGCGCTGATCTTGCATCAGCCGCAGGATCTCGTCGGCGTCGTCGCTCTCGGAAACGACCACCCTCCCGCCCACGAACAAGACGGGCAGCACGTTCACGCCGGTGCCACCGGTTCGAAAGAACGGCGCGATCGCGATGGTGACGTCGTCGTCGCGGAAGTCGACGACCGACAGGAGGTTGACGACGTTCCACGTGACGTTGCCGTGGGTCAGCATGACCCCTTTCGGACGGCCCGTGGTGCCGGACGTGTGCGGGAGCATGCACACGTCCTCCAACTGCGTGACGATGTCGACGGGAGCGTCGGGGGAGTGGGCGACGAGCAGTTCGTAGTCAACGTCCATGGCGCCCGCGCTCCCGACGACGACACGCGATCCGACGCCGGAAGGCAGCGGGATGCCGGCCGCGCTCTGCTCTACAACGACGACAGTGGGCGAGAGCTCGAGGAGCACCTCGTTGATCACGGCGGCGTCGAGCCGGTGGTTCACCGGTGCGATGACCGCACCGATCCTCGCCGCCGCGAACAGGACCTCCAGGAACGCCGGGTGGTTGGTGCCGAGCCAGCCGACGCGGTCCCCGTGTTCGACGCCGAGGAAACGGAGCCCGTGCGCGAGCCGGCGCACCCGACCGGCGAGTTGCGCATAGGTCCGGTACGTCTC
>DATFVT010000450.1:0-5256 GCA_035260105.1 Acidimicrobiia bacterium | reverse complement strand
TCGAGCGGGTCCTTCACGCGGCGCTTCTCCGTTCGACGGCGTCCCGGGCGCGGTCGCGCGCGACCCGGTCCGCTTCCAGAACGTCGGCGACCTCGTCGACGTTCCCGGTGCCTCGCTGCATGACATCCTCGACCACGCCGGCGATGCCGAGCCAGGGGATCCGCCCGGCGAGAAAGGCCTCGACGGCGATCTCGTTGGCGGCGCTGAGGGTGGCGGGAGCGCCGCCGCCCGCCCGGCCGGCGGCGTAGGCGAGGCCGAGGCACGGGAATGCCTCGAGGTCGGGACGCTCGAAGGTGAGCGACCCGAGCCGCGCCCAGTCGATGGCGCCGAAGGGCTGGTCGAGCCGGTCCGGCGAACCCAGCGCCAGCCCGATCGGGAGGCGCATGTCGGGCTGGGACAGCTGGGCGACCGTGGCCCCGTCGGTGAACTCGACCATGCCGTGCACGATCGACTGCGGGTGGACGACGACGTCGACGTGGTCGAAATCCACGCCGAACAGCTCGTGGGCCTCGATCACCTCGAGGCCCTTGTTCATGAGCGTCGACGAGTCGATGGTGATCTTGGCGCCCATGTTCCAGGTCGGGTGCTTCAGCGCGTCGGCGACGGTGACGCGCTCGAGCTCCGCTCGTGTCCGGCCCCGGAAGGGACCGCCGCTGGCGGTGAGCAGGATGCGACGCACTTCGTCCGGCGCGCCCGCCCGGAGGGCCTGGTAGACGGCGGAGTGCTCCGAGTCGACGGGGACGATCTCGCCGCCACCCCGCCCACGGACCTTGGCGACGACGGGGCCACCGGCGATGAGGCTCTCCTTGTTGGCCAGCGCCAGGCGCTTGCCGTGCTCCAACGCGGACAGCGTCGCCGGGAGCCCGGCGAAGCCGACGACGGCGTTGAGCACCACGTCGGCCTCGGGGAGGGAGGCGAGCGCGGCCAGCTCGTCCGACGCGTCGACGCCGAGGTGCACATGCTCGGGCGCGACATCGAAGTCCGCGGCCTGGCGCGACAGCAGCTCCTGGTTGCGTCCGGCGGCGAGCGCGACGACGCGGTACTCGTCGCGATACGAAGCGATGACGTCCAGGGCCTGGGTCCCGATGGATCCCGTCGATCCGAGGAGGACGACGTTCGTCGCCCGGCTCATCCGATCTTGAGCTGAATGGCCAGGTAGTAGACGGCGGGGAGACAGAAGAGCATGGCGTCGAACCGGTCGAGCACGCCGCCGTGCCCGGGCAGGAGCGTGCCGAGATCCTTGACCCCGAGGTCGCGCTTGATCATCGACTCGCAGAGGTCGCCGATCGGGGCGACGACGGCGACGACGAGTCCGAGGGCGAGGCCGTCGCTGAGTGACCCGTTCCACGGCGCGAGGAACGTGCCGACGATCCCGCCGAGCACGATGGCGGCCACCATCCCGCCGAGCAGGCCTTCCCACGTCTTGTTGGGCGACAGACGCGGCGACATGCGCTTGCGCCCGAACTGCGACCCGATGAAGTAGCCGAACACGTCGTACCCGATGGCACAAAGCGCGAGGCCGATGATGAGCCCGATGCCGTCGGGCGCGCTGAGGAGCAGCCCCGCAAACGCGCCGAAGATCCCGATGTACCCGAAGCCCAGCAGTGTGATCGCGATGTTGACGATCGGCCGCGCTTTGACGACCTCGAACATGTACCAGAGCATCGTGAACGCGATGACGAGGACAGCCACGAGCGGGAACGCGTCGAGCCCGTCGGTGTAGGCGATCCCGACGATCGACACGCTCCCCAGGAGCCCGATGACCGTGGCCGGGTGGTAGCCGGCGCGCCGGAAGGCCTCGTACAGCTCGAACGCGGCGGCGCCGACGATCAGCGCGATGAGGATCGTCGTCGCTCCGGGTCCGATCTTGAACACGATCAGCGCGACCAGCGCGATCGCGGCCGCCGTGAGCAGGCGCGTCACCAGGTCGGGCGGCCGTCCGTGCTCCTCGACCGGAACGGCCGACTCCCCGTTCTCGAGCGCGCCGGATGAGCGGGTGCGGCGCACCGGCCGGCGCCTCCCGTTGCCGCGGCGCCGGCGGACCGCCACCTCGGCCTCGAACGCCTCGTCGTCATCGTCGTCGGGAAGATCGCGATCGCGAAGGGCGCCGAGCGCGAGGGAGTCGTCCTTCAGGAGATCCGGGTTGGAGAAATCGGGCTCCGACCAGTCGCTGTCCTCGGTGCGGTACCGCGGTGTCCGCCCGCTCCCGGACCTCCAGCTCTCGAGGTCGTCGTCGTCCCGGGCCCCCGGCTGCTCTCCGGAGATCACCGGCGGCACGTCGCCGGTGGGCGGTTCCGTCCAGTGCGGGAGCTGCATCGGTCCGCTCGTGGGCTCCGGCCGAGTCTGCGCCGGCGGCGGCGGTGTCGCAGCCGCGTTGCGGCGGGCGGCGCGTCTCCCGCGGCGCGTCCGCGGCCTGGGCTCGGTCTCGGGCTCGGTCCATCCTTGCGACGAAGCCGACCACGTCGCGTCGTCGTCGGCCTGGGCGTCGGGTCCCGCGTCGGCGTAGGTCGCGCCCCAGAACTCCTCCGAGTCGTCGACGGTGCCACGGCCGCGACGCGGAAGCGGCCGCGGCGTGGGACGCGTGGCGTCGTCGTCGGGACCGAGCACGCGCACACCTTCCGCTTCGCGGTGTGGCCGCGGCTCTTCGTCGTCGAAACCGAACGGTTCGGGTTCGTGATCGTCGCGCCAGTCGGACACGGCACCCCTTCCGGTCCGAACCCAGGCTAGACCGTGACCCTGCCGGGGTCGCGAATAGGCGCGACCCGGGCCTCCCGCTCCGCCGGGGCTCGCCTCAGACCTCCAGGAGCTCCCGTTCCTTGTGCTCGAGCATCTGGTCGATCTCCTCGATGGTCGTGTGCGTGACCTTCTCGAGGTCCTTCTCGGCGCGGTCGAGGTCGTTCTTCGAGATGTCGCCGTCCTTCTCGAGGGCCTCGAGGTCATGGCGCGTCTGGCGCCGGATGTTCCGCACCGCGACCCGGCCCTCCTCGGCCCGGTTCCGCACGACCTTGACGAGATCCCGGCGTCGCTCCTCGGTCAGCGGCGGGAACACCAGCCGCACGACCTGCCCGTCGTTGGACGGGTTGATGCCGAGGTCGCTCGCCTGGATCGCCTTCTCGATCGACTTCATGGAGCCCTTGTCGTAGGGCGAGATGACGAGGACGCGGGGCTCGGGCACGGTGATGCCGGCGAGCTGCTGCAGCGGCACCTCGGCGCCGTACGCGTCGACCTTCAGCTTCTCGACAAGTCCCGGGGTCGCGCGACCGGTCCGGATCCCGCCGAACTCCTCCTGGAGGTGCGAAACCGCCTTGCGCATCTTCTCGCGGCACTCCTCCCACGCGATATCGCGCATCTCGTCGCCGGTGTCACTCATCGCGCCTCGGCTTTCTCGGTGCTGACGAGCGTCCCGATCGGCTCGCCGACCAGCGCCCGGTGGATGTTTCCCGGCGCGCTCACGTCGAACACGATGATCGGCAGCTCGTTGTCCATGCAGAAGGTGATCGCCGTCGAGTCCATCACCTGGAGGCGCCGGTTCAGCACCTCGAAGTGGGTGACGTGCTCGAGCTTCACCGCGGAAGGGTCGCGGCGGGGATCGGCGCTGTACACGCCGTCGACGCCGGAGTGCGTCCCCTTGAGAATGGCGGCGGCGCCGATCTCGGCGGCGCGCAGCGCAGCGGTCGTGTCGGTCGTGAAGTAGGGGTTGCCGGTCCCGGCGGCGAACACGACGATCCGCCCCTTCTCGAGATGCCGGATGGCGCGCCGCGGGATGTACGGCTCGGCGATCTGGGCCATCGTGATGGCGGTCTGGACACGCGTCGGGTGCCCCACACCCTCGAGCGCGTCCTGCAGCGCGAGAGCGTTGATCACGGTCGCGAGCATGCCCATGTAGTCGGCGCGCGCCCGGTCCATGCCACGGTCGGCGCCCGGCATACCCCGGAAGATGTTGCCGCCGCCGACAACGACCGCGACCTCGACGCCGAGCTCCGAATTGGCCGCCGCGACCTCTTCGGCGATGCGCTGCACCACGTCGGCGTCGATGCCCGAACCCGTCGCCGCGTCGGCGAACACCTCACCGGAGAGCTTCAGCACCACCCGGTCGTACTTGGACGCCTCCCCCACGCGTCTCCTTTGTTCCCGTGGCGATCGGGCGGCACCTACTCGGCGCCGACCTGGATCCGCACGAACCGCACGACCGCTGCCTCCGTGCCGAGCTCGCCGAGCAGCTTCCCCACCGTGGTCTTGGGCTCGCGGATGAACGGCTGCTCGACGAGAACGGTGTTCTTGTAGAAGCCGTTGAGCCGGCCGTCGACGATTTTCGGGATGGCCTGCTCGGGCTTCCCTTCGTTGCGGGTGAGCTCTTCGAGCACCGCCCGCTCCTTCTCGACGACGTCCGCCGGGACATCCTCCCGCGTCACGTACAGCGGCGCGGCCGACGCCACGTGGAGGGCGACGTCGTGCGCGACCTCACGGGCGCGGGCGCCGGACGGGACGACGCCGCCGACCTCCACCAGGACGCCGATCGTGCCGCGCTCGTTCTGGATGTGCTTGTACCCGTCGACGATCCCGTCGGTGGACTCGATGCGTGCGACCCGACCGATCGTGACGTTCTCGCCGAGCTTGGCACCGAGTTGCTTGACGGCGTCTTCGACGGCGCCGCCCTCGAAGGACTTGCCCTCGAGGTCGCCGTCGCCCTGCTCGGCCACCAGCTTCGTCAGCGCGGCGACCATGGCCCGGAAGTCGGCGCCCTTGGCGACGAAGTCGGTCTCGCAGTTGAGCTCGACGATCGCGCCGACGTCACCGTCCACGACCACGTCGACGGCGCCGTCCTGCGCTTCCCGTCCGGCGCGCTTGGACGCACCGGCAAGGCCCTGCGTGCGCAACCAGTCCTTGGCGCTTTCGATATCGCCTTCGCATTCCTCGAGCGCCCGCTTGCAGTCGAGCATCCCGGCGCCGGTCTGCTTGCGCAGCGCCGCGATGTCCTTCGCCGAGATCTCAGCCATTGCTCGCGCCTCCACCATCGGTCGTGGCCGCCTCCGCGGGTGCCTCGTCCGCCTTCGGCGCGGCGTCGGTCGCCCCGTCGCCCGCGTCGGGCGGCGGCGGAGGCTGCTTCTTCCGGGTCTCACGCAGGCGCGCCTCGCGCTGTTCCTGCGCCTTGGCGGCCTCGGTGCGGGCGCGGCGCTGCTCGTCGGCCTTGCGCCGCTCCGCCTCGGGGTCGGGCGGCGGCTTCTCGGCCTCCTCCGACTTGGGCGGGCGGACACC
>DATFVT010000449.1:0-3618 GCA_035260105.1 Acidimicrobiia bacterium | reverse complement strand
TGACGCAGAGCGGGTGACGGGAATCGAACCCGCGTTCTCAGCTTGGGAAGCTGATGTTCTGCCTCTGAACTACACCCGCGAGGAGCGACGAAGATACCAAGCGTCGCCGGTAGGCTCCGCCTGTGATCCTGTCGGATGCGACGATCCGCGAGCAGCTCAAGGCTGGCCGCATCGTCGTCGAACCGTTCGACGACGCCAACGTGCAGCCGTCGTCCGTCGACATGCACGTCGACCGGTACTTCCGGGTGTTCCGCAACGACACGACGCCGTTCATCGACCCGAAGGAGCCCCAGGAGGACCTCACCGAGCTCGTGGAGGTCGACGACGGGCGCGCCTTCATCCTCCATCCCGCCGAGTTCGCGCTCGCCTCGACGCTCGAGCGGGTGCGCCTCCCCGACGACCTCGCCGCCCGCCTCGACGGCAAGAGCTCGCTGGGCCGCCTCGGCCTCCTGACGCACGCGACCGCCGGGTTCGTCGACGCCGGCTGGGACGGGCACCTGACCCTCGAGCTGTCCAACGTCGCCACCCTGCCGATCGCCATCTATCCCGGCATGAAGATCGGCCAGATCTCCTTCTTCCGCATGACGACCTCGGCCGATCATCCCTACGGGAGCGGCGCCACGGGCTCGAAGTACCAGGGCCAGCGAGGCCCCACACCCAGCCGCTACTACCTGAACTTCCGCGACGGCGACTGACTCGTGGAGGACGCGCGGTTCGCCCGCGCCACCTGGCGCGTCCTCGAGCCGCTGCATGCGGTGGTGTACTTCGCTCCTGACGTGAAGACCGCGTTCGAGGACGTCGGGCTGCACGGTTTCTGGCGTGGCTACTTCGCCTCCCGCGCCGCGCCGATGGGGCCGGTTCCGCCCGAGGTCGTGATCGCCACCTTCTACAACTTCCATCCCGACATGGTCCGCTGGGCGATGGCGGACGCGTGGCAGCGCGCCGAACCGGCTGCCGTCACGGCGTCCCGCCTGCGGCTCGCGGAGCGAACCCTCCGGGCCTGGCTCGGCGAGGACGCGCTCGCCTCGCCCGACGTCGCGGAGGCGGCGGCGCTCGCCCGGCGGATGGCCGAGGCGGCGAGCCCGCTCGGGCGCCCGTTGTTCGCGGCGTACACGACGCTTGACTGGCCCGATGAGCCCCACGTCATCCTCTGGCACGCGGCGACACTCCTGCGCGAGCACCGCGGCGACGGGCACGTCGTCACGCTGGTCGGCGAGCAGATCGACGGCTGCGAGGCGAACGTTCTCGCCGGCGCGTCCGGCGCGACCACCGGCGAGCTGCAACAAGCAAGCCGGCAGTGGCCCGACGAGGAGTGGGGCGCCGCGACCGAGCGACTCCGGCTGCGGGGATGGATCGACACCGACTCCACCCTCACGCAGGCCGGCTCGGCCGCGAGGGGGCGGCTCGAGGACCGTACCGACGAGCTGGCCGCGCCGCCGCTCGCGGTTCTCGACGACGTCGAGCGGCGGCGGCTCCTCGACCTGCTGGAACGGCTCAGCCGCGCCGTCCTCGATGCGGGCGCGATCACGTTCCCCAACCCGATCGGCCTGCCCGACCCGCGCGAGCCCGCCGACCCGCCGTGATGGTGCTGGTCGGAGGCGCGGTCAGCGCACGCCTGCGAGGACGCCGACGCGCAGGGGCTGATCGCTGACCGCGATCGCGCCCGAGAAGGGGTGCTCGAGGGCGATGATGAGCGCGAGGTTGAGCGCCGTCACGATCGCGAGCACCGCGAGCAGCGCGACATGCGTCGCCCGCTCGCGCGTGTTCAGCAAGGTCGCCACGGCAAGTACGAACACGCTGACCACCGCGACCAGGAAGAACAACGGGCCGGGGATCGTGTCGCCGGCGTCGGCGTTGCGGTTCCGGCGCGCCTTGGTGATGTCGCTCAGGTCGTTGACGGCCTGCGGGTAGAAGGCGCTCGTACCGACGACCGGCTCGGCCGACTGCACCGCCGCATACAGCTCATCCAGTCGCCTGGTCGTCTGGGTGCTCGGCTCGCCGGTGCTCTCGACGGCATGGAAGTCGTGTTCGAGCACCGACCGGTCGTAGGCGAGGATCGCGGCCCGGATGCGCTCGCGGGCGTCGGATGGGAACCCGCCGACGTCGTGGTACAGCGCCGACATCGCCGCTGCTTCCTCGGCGACGTGGTCGTTGGCCTCGGTGATCGCACCGCGCTCACTCACGATCACGAACGCGACGAGCACCGCGTAGAAGACGGCGAGCACCTGGATCATCACGGCGGTGCTGTTGCTCACGCGCTCTCGTGTCTCGGAAGGGACGCGTCGGTGGACCAGTGCTTCGAGCCCGAAGGTGAACACCAATCCGGCGGCGATGAACGCCGCGAAGAGCACCGCGATCGGCAGCGGGTCGAAGAAGTCGACGAAGGTGTCCATGTTCGCTGCCGAACGGCCGAGGAGCTAGAGCCCGGGTTCGAAGTGCGCGGTCACCGTCTCGGGCGCCTCCTCGGCGTGCTCGACCGCCTCGAGCAACACCTCGGAGATGTCCTGTACCCGGACGTCCTCGTCGCGCTGCTTCTCCTTCACTCCGTCGTCCATCATCACGTAGCAGAACGGGCAGGCGACCGCGATCCGGCTCGCGCCGGTGGCGAGCGCCTCCTCCGTGCGCTCGACGTTCACCTTCTTCCCGGTGTGTTCCTCCATCCACATGCGGGCCCCGCCGGCGCCGCAGCACAGGCCGCGTGTCCCGTTGCGGGGCATCTCGACCACGTCGATGCCGCCGAGCGAGCCGATGACCTTGCGGGGAGCGAGATACACGTCGTTGTGCCGGCCGAGATAGCAGGAGTCGTGGTAGGTGACCCGCTCGTCGAGAGACGCCTCCTCGAGGTCGAGGCGGCCGGTCGTGATGAGCTCCATGAGGAACTGCGAGTGGTGCACGACCTCGTAGTCGCCCCCGAGCTGCGGGTACTCGTTCTTCAAGGTGTTGAAGCAGTGGGGGCACTGGGCGATGACCTTCTTGACGCCGAGGCCGTTGAGGGTCTCGACGTTCTGCATCGCCAGCATCTGGTAGATGTACTCGTTGCCCGACCGGCGGGCGGGGTCGCCGGTGCACAGCTCGCTCGGGCCGAGGATCGCGAAGTCGACGCCCGCCCGCTGCAGCAGCTTGGCGACGGCCCGGCTCGTCTTCTTGTTGCGGTCGTCGAACGAGCCCGCGCACCCGACCCACATGAGGTACTCGTGCTCGAACGGCCCCGAGCCGTCGATGATCGGGATCCCCTCGAGGTCGCGGGACCAGTCCGCCCGGTCGCCCTGGTTCATGCCGTACACGTTCGAGGAGTTCTCCATCGACCGGTACGTGTTGCCGAGCTCGACCGGGAAGTTGCTCTCCATCAGGGACAGGTACCGGCGCATGTCGAGGATCTTGTCGAGGATTTCGATGTCGACCGGGCAGATCTCGTCACACGCCTTGCACGACGTGCACGCCCACAGCTCCTCGGCAGTGATGCGCTCGAAGAGGGAGTCGGCTCCGATCGTGATGTCGCGGTCGACGCCGACTGGCGGGGACACCTGCGGGTCTCCGCTCGCCGCCATGACCTCGCCGACTTTCAGCACGATCTCGCGGGGATCGAGCGGCTTCCCCGTCGCGTGGGCCGGGCACACC
>DATFVT010000448.1:0-3484 GCA_035260105.1 Acidimicrobiia bacterium | reverse complement strand
AGGTGTCCTGGGAAGACGCGTTGGCCGAGGTCGAGCGGGGCCTGACACCGATCCTGGACCGGCACGGGCGCGACGCGGTGGCGATGTACATCGGCAACCCGAACGTCCACAACCTCGCCGGGCAGCTCTACAACCGCGTGCTGATCCAGGCGCTGGGGAGCGGGAACCTCTACTCGGCGAGCACCGTCGACCAGATGCCCAAGCAGGTGTCGGCCGGGCTCATGTTCGGGACGGGCTTGAGCATCCCGATCCCCGACATCGACCGCACGGATCACCTGCTCATGCTGGGTGCCAATCCGTTCGCGTCGAACGGGAGCCTCATGACCGCGCCCGACTACCCCGGGCGCATCCGCGCGCTCCGGGCCCGGGGCGGGAAGCTCGTCGTCGTCGATCCCCGCCGCTCGAAGACGGCCGAGGAGGCCGACGAGCACCTGTTCATCCGCCCCGGCACCGACGCCCAGCTGCTCTTCGGGATCGTCCACACGTTGTTCACGGAGCAGCTCGTGTCGACGGGCGACGTCGGTGCGCACGTCGTTGGCATCGACCAGGTCGAGGTGCTCGCGCGCGACTTCGCGCCCGAGGTGGTGGCGCCGGTGTGCGGCGTCGATGCCGCCACGATCCGCCGCACCGCACGAGAGCTCGCCGCCGCCGAACGCGCCGCGGTGTACGCCCGGATCGGGACCTGCACCCAGGAGTTCGGGACGCTCGCGAGCTGGCTCGTGGACGTCGTGAACTGCCTGACCGGGAACCTCGACCGCGCCGGCGGAGCGATGTTCCCCAAGCCGGCCACCGGCAGCGCCAACACCGGGGGCACGCCCGGCGTCGGGCGCGGCGTGCGGTTCGGCAGACGGCACACGCGCGTGCGCGGCCTGCCGGAGCTGTTCGGGGAGTTGCCCGTCGTCTGCCTCGCCGAGGAGATCGACACGCCGGGCGACGGTCAGGTGCGCGGGATGATCACGGTCGCCGGGAACCCGGTGCTCTCGACGCCGGATGCCGGCCGTCTCGACCGCGCGCTGGCGTCACTCGACTTCATGGTGAGCGTCGACATCTACCGGAACGAGACGACGCGCCACGCCGACGTGATCCTTCCCCCGGAGGGCGCGCTGGCGCGCGGGCACTACGACCTCGCGTTCTACCAACTGTCCATCCGCAACGTCGCCAACTACTCGCCGCCGGTCGTCGACCTCCAGCCGGGTGAGATGCCGGAGTCGGAGATTCTCCTGCGCCTCGCCAACATCGTCGCCGGCCGGGGGGCGTCGGCCGACCCCGCCGCGCTCGACGACGCCGTCCTCGCCGGCCTGGTGCACAAGGCGGTGCAGCGGACCGGCTCCAACGTCGAGGGCCGCGACCCCGCCGAGCTCCTCGACGCGCTGTCGACGCGCCGCGGCCCCGAGCGCATCCTCGACCTGATGCTCCGGACGGGCCCGTACGGCGACGGCTTCGGGGCCGAGCCGTCCGGACTCTCGCTGGCCGTGCTCGAGACGGCGCCGCACGGCGTCGACCTCGGCCCGTTGCAGCCGCGCGTCCCCGAGGTGCTCCGCACGCCCAGCGGGAAGGTCGAGCTGGCGCCCGAGCCGATCGTCGCCGACGTAGCCCGCCTGCGGTCCTCGCTCACCCGGGGCCGGAACGGCGAGCTGGTCCTGGTCGGTCGGCGCGACCTGCGCTCGAACAACTCGTGGATGCACAACCTCGACATCCTCGTGAAGGGGAAGGAGCGGTGCACGCTGCAGGTCCATCCGGGGGACGCGGCGCGCCTCGGCCTCGTGGACGGCGGCAGCGCCTGCGTGCGGTCCCGCCGGGGCGAGGTCGCGGTGACCGTCGAGGTGACCGACGGGATCATGCCGGGCGTGGTGAGCATCCCGCACGGGTGGGGCCACGGGTTGGACGGCGCCGACCTGTCGGTCGCGGCGGGGCGCCCGGGCGTCAACACGAACCTGCTCGCCGACGGCGACCTGTTCGACCCCCTCTCGGGGAACGCGGTGCTCAACGGCATTCCGGTGCGGGTGGAGGCGATACCGGCGCCCGCACCCGCCTGACCAGGTTTTCTTCGCCTTCGGCGAGGGAACGCTCGCTCCGGGCGACGGGAGGGCGGAGGAAGACGTAGGGATCATGAGCAGTCGCGTCCGGATCGACGACCCCGACGAGCAGCAGATGTGGACCGAGGGGAGGGAAGACCGCGCTCAGCTGGCCCGTGACGCCGGATGGGGCACCGTGTCGTGGCGGAGTGTCCTCGTCGGCGTCCTCACCGCGATCGGCGCCTTCGTCGTGTCCGTCGGCGTCGCCGCAGCAATCCTTCACGTCATCGGCATCACGACCGACACGTTGTCGACGAGCGAATGGACACGCCTCGGCCTGATCGCCGGGATCGCAACCGCGGTCGTCTTGCTCGGTTCCTTCGCGCTCGGTGGTTACGCAGCCGGGCGAATGGCCCGTCGGAGCGGTGTGCGCCAGGGGGTGCTGGTGTTCGTTGTCGGCGCGTTGGTCATCGCCGGCGCGATCGGGATCGCGCAGCTCGAGGGCGCGCTTGCCGCGCTCCGCGACCGTCTCGACGAGCTCGGCGCGCCGACCGGCGACTCGGCGTGGGGAGGCGTCGCCTTGCTTACGATCTGCATCGCGGCCGGCGGTTCCCTGGTGGGCGCGATCATCGGCGCCGTGCGCGGTGAGCGGTGGCACCAACGGCTCGTCGCCCGGGCCATGGATCCCGACGTCGGGCCCGAAGCCGATCGCCGCGCCGAGGTCGAGGCGCAGCGCGAGGCGATGGCGAGGGCGCTGGAGCAGGCGGACCGGGAGGGTGTGACCGAATCCACGCAGGAGCTTCCGCCCGGCCTCAAACGAGGCCGCAACCGAGAACGCGACCGAGACGGTGACCGAGACCGCGACCGAGACGGTGACCGAGACCGCGACCGAGACGGCGACCGAGACCGTGACGGCGAGCAGGCGCCTACGGGCGTCGGACCGACGACGCCTCCTTCATGGTTGTCATCAGGTCCATGAACGCGTCGACGTCTTGCGTCTTGCCGACCACGAGGTCCTTCTGGGCGCCGAAGCCACCCTCCACGGCCTCGGGCACGTAGAACTCGAAGCCATCGCGCTCGATGGCGGTGACGACGTCGGCCGCGCAATCGGCGGCCGACACGAACGGGCCTTCGTAGAGGCCGGGTAGCTCGCCGGGCTGCGGCTCCCAGATCTCGGTGTCGATGGGGCCGGGCAGGACGAGCTTCACCTCGACGCCGCTCCCGGCGAGGTCGATGCGGGCGGTCTCGCTCCAGCCGCACATGGCGAACTTCGCCGCGCAGTACGCAGCCTCGTGGACGATGCCCAACCGCCCGCCCATGCTCGAGACGTTCACGATGAGCCCCGACCCGCGCGCCTGCATGCGCGGGAGCAGGGCCATCGCCATGCGGATGGGCGAGAAGAAGTTGACATCCATCGTGTGATGCACGTCCTCGACGGTGAGGTCGAGGGCGTGCACGCGCTTGGCGAT
>DATFVT010000447.1:0-3373 GCA_035260105.1 Acidimicrobiia bacterium | reverse complement strand
TCGGCGTCACGTACTTCAACTACGTGGGCAAGCCACTCTCGTACGTCCTCGCGACACCGGACCGGCCCGACGACGCCGACAACCCTCTCCGGCTCGTGTTCGGGAACGAGGGCGCCGAGCTCGACATCGACCGGTTCTCCGAGCGCTTCGGTGTCCCGGTCATCGACTCGTACGGGTCGACCGAAGGCGGCGCCGTCGTGCAGCGCGTCCCCGACATGCCACCCGGCGCGCTCGGGCGGGGGCGCGAGGGCGTCGCGGTCCTCGACCCCGAGACCGGTGAGGAGACGCCGCACGCCCGCTTCGACGCCGACGGTCGGCTCTTGAACCCCGACGACGCGATCGGGGAGCTCGTCAACCGGCTGGGCGCATCCGGGTTCGAGGGCTACTGGAACAACGACGAGGCCAACGCGGCGCGAGTGCACGACGGCATCTACTGGACGGGCGACCTCGCGTACCGCGACGACCAGGGCTTCATCTACTTCGCAGGCCGCGACTACGACTGGCTGCGGGTCGACGGCGAGAACTTCTCGGCCGCTCCGATCGAGCGGATCCTCGCCCGCCACGCGGACGTGGTGCTCGCCGCCGTATACGCCGTGCCCGATCCCGACGTCGGCGACCGGGTCATGGCCGCGCTCCAGCTCCGGCCGGACGCCGCCTTCGACCCGGATGCGTTCGGGGCGTTCCTGGACGCGCAACCCGATCTCGGGACGAAATCGACCCCACGGTTCGTGCGCATCGCCGGCACGCTGCCGGTCACGGAGACCAGCAAGGTGCTCAAGCGGGTACTGCGACGCGAACGCTGGGAGACGGGCGATCCGGTGTGGTGGCAGCCGGAGAAGGGTGGCGCGTACGAGCCGCTGACACCCGCCGACGTGGAAGGGCTGCGCGCCGAGTTCGCCGCCCGCGGCCGTCAACGAGTGCTGGAGTCCACCTAGCCGGCGGGGAGGAACATGAGCGAGGGCATGCTCGAGGGCAAGGTCGCGATCGTCACCGGCGCCGGCCGGGGCATCGGCCGGGCCGAGGCCACGCGGCTCGCTGCCTACGGCGCGCGCGTCGTGGTGAACGACGCCGGCGTCGCGACCGACGGGGCAGAGACGGGCGACACCCCGGCCGATGAGGCGGTCGCCGCCATCGGCGACGCCGGCGGCGAGGCGATCGCCGACGGGCACGACATCTCCAGCCCCGATGGCGGCGAGGCGCTCGTCCAGGCCGCGCTGGACGCCTGGGGCCGCATCGACATCGTCGTGAACAACGCCGGGATCGGGCGCCCGCACATGGTCTTCAACCTGGAGGACAACGAGTGGGCAGACGTCCTCCGCGTGCACCTGACCGGCACGTTCGCGGTGTCACGGCCCGCGTGCCGCTGGTGGCGCGCCGAGCACAAGGCCGGGCGCGGCGGCTCGGGCCGGCTGATCAACACGTCGACGGGCCTGCTGCTGTACGGCGGCGCGGGCCAGTCGAACTACGTCGCCGCCAAGGCGGGTGTCGCCGCGTTCACCGACGCCGTCGCGACCGAGATGGCGCCGTACGGCGTCACGGCGAACACGATCATGCCGTCGGCGCGGACGCGCCTCGCGAACATCGGTTGGCGCATCGACCGTGCCCGGGCCGAGGAGGAGGAGTTCGACCCGACCGACCCCGTGCACGTCGCCGAGATGGTCTGCTACCTCGCCTCACCGGCGGCGGGGTGGCTGTCGGGTCAGTGCTTCCAGGTGCGGGGCGGCGTCGTCGAGCACGTCCGCACGTGGGAGGTCGACGTCCAGGCCGAGCGGCACGATCGGGGCTGGAGCGCGGCCGAGCTCGCCACAGAGATGCCCCGTCTGTTCGGCGCCGGCGCCAAGGCCGCCGATCCCCCGCCCGAGGAGTGGCGGGAGCAGTACCGGAAGAGCCGGCGTTGACTCATCCGCCCCGAAGGAATCAAGAGAGGTCGTTGCCGATCGGCTCGCCGTTGCGCTCGAGCGCCTGCACGTCGAAGTAGATCGGGAGCAGGTACTTCACGTAGAACGCGCGTGTCGTGAGATCGCCGGTGACGAGGTCACCGTACTCCTTGATGCGCACGCGGTCGTCCTTCTCCTGGTAGCGCTTCACCTGCTCGAGCTTCTCGTCGACCTCCTCACGGGTCGCGAACAGCAGTCCGAGGTGGTCGAAGCCCGGTGACTCGATGGGCTTGTCGCTCTCGGCCAGGAGGATGAACTGCTGCGCCTCCTCGGACAGGAGGATGTGGCACAGCTGGCCGACGACCTCGGCGTCGACGCCGATCCAGCCGAACACGCTCCCGTAGAACGCGTCGATCTCCTCGCGGAGCTCCGTGGTGAGCGTCCCCCGCGGGAACGTCAGCTCCATGTGGTTGAACCGCATCGTCGGCATGGCGGCCCGTCCTTCCTCTGCACCGGTGGCGGGGACAGTCTACGTTTGGCGCCATGGCACATCAGCTGCGCTCGGTCGAGCTCGACTTCGTCGAGAAAGCCCCTCACCGATTCGTCTTCGAGGCATCCGTGCCTGCTCCGCAGGCGGCAGTCTTCGGCGCGATCAGCGCCGACCCGTCGACGTGGACGTGGTGGCCCGGCCACGAGGGCGGCGCGTACGAGACTCCCGAGCCGCACGGCGTCGGCTCGCGCCGCGAGATGCACATGGGTGAGTCGCAGTACCGCGAGACGATCCTGGCCTGGGACGAGCCCACGCGCTGGGCGTACCGCGTCGACGAGAGCGCGGACGCGCTCATCGACGCCCTGGTCGAGGAGTGGGTCGTCGAGAGCGACGGCGACCAGAGCACCGTCCGGTGGACGTTCGCGGTCGAGCCCGGCCCCGACATGGAAGCCGCGATCCCGGGGGCCAAGACGATGATCGGCGACATGTTCGACCAGGCGATGGCCAACCTCGGCGCGCGCCTGACCGGCGCGCGAGGCTGACGTCATGGCGGTCGCCGTCTCGGGCTACAGCCACGTGGCGATCTCGGTCACCGACCTCGACGCGGCGCGCGACTTCTACTGCGACGTGTTGGGATTCGAGGTGCTCCCCCGACCCGACTTCGGCTTCCCGGGGCTCTGGCTGCGGGTCGGATCGCTCCAGCTGCACCTCGGCGTGACGGACGAGCCCGTATCGCCCGGCCCGGGGTTCCCCCACTTCGCTCTGTTCGTGCCGACCGACGAGTTCGACACGACGATCGAGGCCGTGCGAGCCGCGGGCGTGAAGATGCTCGGCGAGCCGTCGGCACGCGTCGACTTCGGCACGCCGGTCCGGGCCGCGTTCGTCACCGACCCGTCCGGCAACGTCATCGAGCTGACGGACGTGGGGCCGCTCACTCGAAGTTGACGCCGACGGACTTCGTGCCGCCGGAGCAGTCGAATGTCCCCTTCTGCTTCGGGCTCACCCG
>DATFVT010000446.1:0-12732 GCA_035260105.1 Acidimicrobiia bacterium | reverse complement strand
TCGACCAGGCCCGCGCCTCCGAAGCCGCCGCCTAACTCCGCCTGGGTCGAAGGTTTCGGGGCAGGGGCACGACAGAGCGGCGCTCCGGGCGCCGCTCTGTCGCGTCACGGCCTCTTGGCGGGCTTCGTCGTCGTGGTGGACCCCCGCGGGGCCGTCGTCGACGGAGGCACGACCACGAAGGGACGCTCGCCGGGGTAGACGAACCCGTACTGCTCGCGCGCCATGCGCTCGACCTCGGCGTCGCTCTGGAGCCGCTGCGACTCCTCCTCGAGCTTCCGGCTCTGCTGCTGCAACAGCTCGAGGGTCTTGCGTTGCTCCTCGGTCTTCTGCCGCTGGGCGAGGAGGGTGCGGGCGGGGAACACGAAAACGAACAGGAGTGCGACGAGGATCATCCCGCCGATGAGCACGCGCACGAGGGTCCGGCGCCGGCGCCGCTGATCAGCCGCGGCCGGGTCGCGAGTCGCGGCCACGGGACGCTTCCGGCTGCCGGCCGCGCGCCCCCGGTCAGCCACGCCCGCCTCCCCGGCTGAAGGCCTCGCCGCCGAGATAGCGAGCGGCGCCATCGAGGTCGTCCTCGATGCGCAGCAGCTGGTTGTACTTGGCGACCCGGTCGCTGCGGGCGGGGGCGCCGCCCTTGAGCTGGCCGCAGTTGGTCGCCACGGCGAGGTCGGCGATGGTCGTGTCCTCGGTCTCGCCGCTTCGGTGCGACATCACCGACGAGTAACCGTGCCGCGACGCCAGGAGCATGGTGTCCAACGTCTCGCTGAGGGTGCCGATCTGGTTCACCTTGATGAGGATGGAGTTCGCCACGCCGGCGTCGATACCCCGTTGCAGCCGCGCCGCGTTCGTGACGAACACGTCGTCGCCGACCAGCTGCACGCGGTCGCCGATACGCCGGGTGAGCAGCGCCCACCCGTCCCAGTCGTCCTCGGCCATGCCGTCTTCGATCGACACGATCGGGTACCGGTCGACGAGCGCGGCGAGCCAGTCGGCCCACTCGGCCGGCGTGTACGACGCGCCTTCACGCGTCAGGGCGTACCGCCCGGCGGTGAAGAACTCGGTGGCCGCAGGGTCCAGCGCGATCGCGATCTCGTCGCCGGGGCGGTACCCGGCGGCCTCGATCGCGCTGACGAGGAGCGTGACCGCTTCCTCGCTCGACGGCAGGTTCGGCGCGAAGCCGCCCTCGTCGCCGAGACCGGTCGAGAGGCCGCGATCGTGGAGCAGGTCCTCCAGCGCGTGGTACGTCTCCGAGCCCCAGCGCAGCGCCTCGTTGAAGCTGGCAGCACCGACCGGCGCCAACATGAACTCCTGGAGGTCGACGTTGCTGTCGGCGTGGGCTCCGCCGTTGAGGACGTTCATGAGCGGCAGGGGAAGCACGTGCGCGTCGGCACCGCCGACGTAGCGGTACAGCGGGAGCTCGCTCTCGTCGGCGGCGGCCTTCGCGGTGGCCAGCGACACCCCGAGCATCGCGTTGGCGCCGAGGCGCGACTTCGTGTCGGTGCCGTCGAGCGTGACGAGCCCGTCGTCGAGCAGGCGCTGGTCGAGACCGTCGGAGCCGAGCACGGCGTCGGCGATCTCGCCGTTCACACGCTCGACGGCCCGGAGCACGCCCTTGCCCCGGTACCGCTCGCCTCCGTCGCGCAGCTCGAGCGCCTCGTGGGCGCCGGTGCTCGCTCCGCTGGGCACGGCCGCCCGTCCCCGGGCGCCCGAGGCCAGCTCGACCTCGACCTCCACGGTCGGGTTGCCGCGGGAGTCCAGGACCTCCCGGGCGACGACCTCGACGATGGCGCTCATCGGTCCTCCGGCGCACGTGGGGCCCCTCCGCCCCTGGGCCGTCGGCGAGCATTGTTTGTCCGACACGGATGTTGCTGGAGTGTCGAAACTAGTCCAATGAGGCTACCGGGAGAAGGACCCCGGCCGGCGGTCGCGAGGGCCCTCCGAGCCGCGTCCGGGTAGCTTGCCGACGTGGCCGGGACGACGACGGGTGAGGCGCAGATCTTCAACCCGTTCGAGGCCGGGTTCTTCGACGACCCGTACCGGCAGTACGCCGTGCTGCGGGAGCACGACCCCGTGCACCACAGCCCGCTCGAGGTGTGGGTGCTGTTCCGTTACGCCGACATCGTGCGCACCCTGCGGGACTCATCGCTCAGTGTGCAGGTCGACAACGCCACGCCGACGGCGCGCATGCAGATGTTCGCCGAGCAGGCGCCCGGCGAGGTCGAACGGGGCTCGCACGCGATCCTCAACGTGGACCCGCCCGACCACACTCGGTTGCGCCGGCTGGTGTCGAAGGCGTTCACACCGAAGATGGTCAACGGACTGCGCCCGCGCATCCAGACACTCGTCGACGACGGGCTCGACACCATCGCCGCACAAGGCGAAGCCGACCTCATCGGCGACCTCGCGTTCCCGCTGCCGTTCACCGTCATCTCCGAGATGCTCGGCATGCCCGACGGCAACCGCGACGAGGTGCGGGGCTGGTCGCACACGCTCACGAAGACGCTCGACCCGATCCTCACGCCCGAGGAGGTCCAGGCCGCGCTGGCCGCCGCCGACGACATGCAGGCCCACGTGCAGGACGTCCTCGCCTGGAAGCGCGACCATCCGGCCGACGACTTGCTCACCGGGTTGCTCGCGGCCGAGGAAGAAGGCGACCGCCTCAGCGACGTGGAGCTGCTCGATCAGGTCATTCTCCTGTACATCGCCGGTCACGAGACGACCGTGAACCTGATCGGCAACGCGACGCTCGCGCTGCTCGGACACCCCGACCAGCTCGCGCGGCTGCGATCGGACCCGGAGCTCGACGCCGGTGCGATCGAGGAGCTGCTGCGATACGACAGCCCGGTCCAGTTCTCGCGACGCATCACCACCGCCGACCTCGAAGTCGACGGGACGACGATCCCCGCCGGCACCTTCACGCTCACGTGCCTCGGCTCGGCGAACCGTGACGAGGCACGGTGGGGTCCGACGGCCGACGAGCTCGACCTCGCACGGGCCGACGCCGGCCAGCACATGTCGTTCGGGAACGGCATCCACCACTGCCTCGGCTCCTCGCTCGCCCGGACCGAGGCCCAGATCGCGATCGGCACGCTCGTCCGCCGATTCCCCGACCTCGAGCTCGCCGGTGAGCCCGAGCGGAACGGCCGGGTGGTGCTGCGCGGCCTCGAGTCGTTGCCGGTGGCCGTCGGCGACTGACCGGCGCGGTGGACGTGGCGGCGCCACGGGCTCGTCGAGGTCCCCGACCCACGACCGGCCGGTGATGGACTGACCATGCCCGATTCGCAACACTGTGGTGGCAGATCCGGGCTGCCGGGGGAGGAAGGCATGGCCGACAAGTCGCCACATCGCTCCAAGGACAAGAAGAAGGGAAAGACCCTGCAGGAGAAGCGGTCGGCAAAGCGGCAGAAGCGAGCGGAACGCAGGAGCGCCGAAGAGGCCCGCAACCGCGCCGAGGGGCTGTAGGCGAGCGGCCGAAGGGGTACTCCCCCGCCCGGCGGGGCAAGCTGTCACAACGGATCAGAACCCGACACCCGAACCGCGGAGCCTCCGCACGGAACGACTCGTGCTGCGGCCGTTCCGGCCCGAGGACGTCGGCCCGATCGCCCGCTACGCCACCGACGAGGACTACCGGCGCTACCTGAGCCCCACCCATCCGGGGCCGGAGCAGTTCGTCGCCCACAACGTCGACGTCGACTGGTCCGTCGAGCGGTCGTGGGTGATCTGCCTCGACGGCAAGGTGGCCGGCTCGGCGTTCCTCGGCATCAACGGGGAGGACGACGCCGCCGAGCTGGCATGCCTCGTGGCGCCGGAGTTCTGGCGGCGGCGGATCGCGTACGAGGTGTGCAGCGCCGCGATCGAGCACGCGTTCGTGGAGCTGGATTTGTCGAAGGTCGTCGGGCGCGCCGACAGCCGGCACGAGGCGTCGATCCGCCTGATGCGGAAGCTCGGAATGTGCTCCCAAGGTGTGGCGCGCTGTCTCGCGGACCGACAGCCCGACGAAACCGTCGACGAGGTCATATACGCGATTAGCCGCGACGACTGGTCGCGCGTTCGATCTGGCGCCAGATAAGAGCAGGCGCGAACCGGCGGGCGCGCCAGACCGACTTGGTGCCCTTCCCGGGCAGCACGAACAGCTCGTCGGCATCGAGCGACCGTTCGATCGCGTCGAGGACGATCGCCGGCTCGATCCCGCGCTGACCCCCGAGGGCAGCTTCGTCGCGGGCGCGGATGCCGGCGACCATCGGCGTGTCGACGACGGGCGGGCAGACGCACGCGAAGCGCACGCCGCGACCCCGGTTCTCGTACGCCAGCACCTCCATGAACGCGACCACGGCGTGCTTGGACGCGCTGTAGGCGCCGAGACGAGGGCTGGGCAGCCACCCCGCCAGCGAGGCGAACGCGACGATCTCTCCGTGACGCCGCTCGAGCATCCCGGGCAGCACCGACAAGACGGCGTGCGCCGTGCCGAGATAGTTGACGGCGATCGTGCGGTCGAGCTCCTCGACCGGCTGCTCTGCGAGCAGCGCAGGCAGACAGATACCGGCCGCGTGCACGAGCCGGTCGACCGGCCCGAACGCCGACTCGACCTCCTTCACGAGTCGTTCGACGGCGCCGGCATCGGTGACGTCGCACTCCCACGACCGCATGTTCGGCGCGCGCGCGACGGTGGCCGCGAGCCCGTCGCCGTCGACGTCCACGGCCGCGACGGACGCGCCGGCGGCGGCGAGGCGGCGTGCCGCGAGCTGGCCCATGCCGCTCGCGGCTCCGGTCACCAGCGCGACCGCGGGCGTGACCGTCACAGCTCGTCCGGTGCCTGGAACTTCATCCGCACGTGGTCGATCGTGCTGCTGAACGCGGCGCGTCGGGGCAGGCCCAGGGCGCGCAGCTCCTTGGCGATCGGGTGGTCGCCGAGCGACAGGGCGGCGCCGCCCGGACGGCCCCGGACGCCCGTGGGCTCCATCGACCACGCCGTGCGGCGCAGCACACCGTCGGAGTGGGAGTACGCGTCCACGCTGGAGCCGCGGGCCGGCATGCTCACACCCCGACGGATCGACAGCGTGAGTACGTGCTCCCCGTCGTGGCGGAGCTCGCAGCGTGCGGCCGGACCCGCCCGGTCGATGTCGATGTCGGCGAGGAACTTCGGGAAGCCCCAGATGCCGCGGCCCGCCTCGAGCGTGAACTCCTGGTTCACGGGCAGCTGGTGGATGAACGCGCCCATGAAGCCGCGGGCGACCTCGGCCGACTTCGTGACCGCCGAGGCCGGCTCCATCCCCTTGTGGCGGACGAGGAAGGCGAACGCGAGCTCGTGGTACGGGCCGAGGTCGCCGTCGAGGTAGCGCATGAAGGCGAGCGAGCACACGGCGCGCCCGGGGAGTGGCTCGGCGACGTCGAGACCCGAGTAGCCGATGAGGTCCTGGGCGGCGGCCGCCGGCACGAGGAACGACGCCATGCAGGCGCCGGCGTCCCGCACCTCGACCGGGATGGTGACCTCGTGCCCCTGGATCGTGTACCGCGACGTGCGGCTCACCGCTCTCCCCCCGACTCCGCCCACAGCGCAGCTACCGCGTCGGGCGGGAGCGCCGCCAGGTCCAGCCGCTCCGCCTCCGCCCGGCGCTCCATCGCCTCGAAGCGACGCCGAAACCGTACCGCCCAGCCCCGGAGCGCCGACTCGGCGTCGACGCCGCCCGACCGGGCGAGGACGATCGCCGCCGCCAGCAGGTCGCCGAGCTGCGCCTCGAGGTCCCGGTCCTCGCCGGCGCGTAGCTCGACGAGGACGGCGTCCATGCGGGCGACCGCCTCGTCCCGCCCGCCGGGATCGAGGCCGACGGACGCCGCCTTGCGCAGCAGCTTGTGCGCGTACAGGAGCGACGGCAGCCCGGGGGTGATGCCGGCCACGATCGAGGAGACGCCCTTCTCGTCCTTCTTGATCTGCTCCCAGTTGCGCATGACGTCGGACGAAGTGGCGGCGTCGGTGTCGCCGAACACGTGCGGATGGCGGCGCACGAGCTTGTCGTGGATGCCGCGGGCGACGTCGGCCATGTCGAACGCGCCCGCCTCCTCCGCGAGGACGGCGTGGAAGATCACCTGGTACAGGAGGTCGCCGAGCTCGTCCTCCAGGTCCAGGTACGCGCCGTCGGGGACGTCGCCGGCGGGTGCGTCGGGCGGCAGCGCCTCGACCGACTCGACGACCTCGTACGACTCTTCGAGCAGGTAGCGCGTGAGCGAGTGGTGCGTCTGATCGGCGTCCCACGGGCAGCCGCCCGGCCCGCGCAGCCGCTCGGCCAGCCCGAGCAGGCGTACCAGCTCGCGGGCGGCCGCGTTCACGCCACTGTCGACAAGAAGCGCGGTCAGGTGGTCGGGCTCGACGGCGCGGTCCAGGTCGACGAGGGCGACCGTACGCACGTCCTCGTCTTCGAGCCCGAGCCGCTGCAGCACGGTGACGGGCGCGTCGGCCGGCAGCACCTCGAGCAGGACGAGCTTCACGTCGGACAGGAGCAGACGCGTGTCGCACTGCGCGACGAGGAGCGGCCCGCCGCCGCCGACGTCCTCGGGCGTCAGACTGCGGGCATCGGCGACGCGCGCGCCGTTCATGGGATCGACGCCGAGCCGGGCCCACGCCAGCTCGGCGAACGAGAGACCGGGCACGATCTCGAGCACGACGTCACCACGAGCCGCCGCGTCGCGCAGGAGCTCGACGCTGCGCTCGGCGACGGCGGGATTGCCCGGGACCGCGTACACGACCTCGCCCGTCGACGCAGCGGCGTCGAGGAGCTCGGCCGCGATCCGCTCGTAGACGTCGTCGACGTCGCCGGCCCGGTCGTACTCGTCGTCGAAGCTGCGGAGCGCGAGCCCGGCCCCGGCCAGATCGGCGACGGCGGGATGCCGCGTCGTGCGCACGTAGCGGTTCGACGACTGCTCCAGCGCCCGCCGGGCCGCCGGCACGACGAGGTCGGCGCCGCCCGGTCCCAGCCCGACGACCACGATCCGCCCGCCCACGGCTACGGCACCGGCTCGGGGACCGTGGTCGGGGGCGCGGTCGTCGTCGGGCGGGGCGCGCCCCGCGGGGGCTCGACCATCCCGCGGCCGCCGCGCACGACCCAGCGTCCGTAGCGCGGGTCGACATCCACGTCCGCTCGGGCGACCCGCGCGTTCAGCGCGCGCTGCGCCGCCGGTGACTGCTGCTCGAGGCGCGCCCGCAGCCCGTTCTCGAGCTGCTCGAACGGGATCGTGTCGCGCACGAGGATGAGGTGCCAGCCGAACTGCGTCTGGACGGGCGCCGACACCTGGTTCAGCGGGAGGGTGGCGGCGACCTGCTGGAACGCGGGGACAAGCTGCTGACCGTCGATACAGCCGAGCGCGCCGCCGTCGCGCGCCGACGTCGTGTCGGTCGACTGCTGACTGGCGATCTGCTCGAAGCTGGCGCCCGCCCGGATCTGGGCCGCGAGCCCGGCCGCGAGCTGCTGGCTCGGCACGAGGATGTGCGACACGAAGCGGCCCGACGGGCACTGCTGGCGGAACTGTCCGACCGCGGTCTCGTACGCGGCGCGGACGTCGGCGTCGCTCGGCGGAGTGCCCGTCGCGCGCAACAGTGCCTGCTGGCGGGCGAACTCGTCCGTGGTCTGGTCCCGGAACCACTTCGGGAACGCGACGAATGCGCGCGGGCCGAAGAAGTTGGCCGCCTGGGCGCGCCCCGCCCGCCGGTCGGTGGCGCGGACCGTGATGTGGCGGCGCTCCACCTCACGGTCGACGACCTGCTGTGTCACGACGTGGGTGAGCCAGATGGTGCTGCCGCTCGACTTGATGGTGCCCTCGGTGCCGGAGATCTGTTCCTTCAGATCGGGGTTGTCGGCGATCTCGGCGAGCTCGCGGTCCACCGAGTCGCGGGAGATGTCGGTGCCGTTCACGCTCAGCGCCGCGGGGCGAACCGAGCTGCAGCCGGCGGCGGCGACGGCAACGACGACCACGCCGGCGAGCGCGACCGAGCTGCGCAGAAGGGTTCTCACGGCGCGGCGGATGATAGTCACCCCGGGACCGGCGCGGCCTCGTCGGCGGGGATCAGCTCCCCGAGCACCTCGACGAGCGCCGAGCACACGGCTGCGCCCGACCCGGCGACGGGGATCGCCGCCTCGCCGTCGGCCTTGGCGATCGCACCCGGGACGAGCCGCCGGAGCCGGATCTTCTGCGACTCGCGCAGCTCGAGGCCGGTGAGCCGGGCGACGCCCCGCTGGAGCGAGAGGCTGCGCACACCCGTGCGCACGCATTCGGCGCGCAGGCGCGCCACGTCGAGCAACGCCGCCGCCGGCGCCGGCGGGGGTCCGTACCGGTCCTGCCACTCCTCGCGGATGTCGTCGACGTCGGCCGGGCTCGTCACCGCGGCGAGCCGCCGGTACGCCTCCATGCGCACGTCGTCGCGCGCCAGGTAGTCGGTGGGCAGATAGGCGTCGACGGGCACGTCGATCGTGACCTCGACCGGCGCCGGCGGCGTCTCGCCCTTCAGCTCCCCGACCGCCTCGGTGACGAGCTGGCAGTACAGGTCGAACCCGACGGCTGCGATGTGGCCGGACTGCTCGGCGCCGAGCATGTTGCCGGCGCCGCGGATCTCGAGGTCGCGCATGGCGATCTTGAACCCGGACCCGAGGTCGGTGAATTCGCCGATCGTCTTCAGTCGCTCGTACGCCTCCTCGGTCAGGGACTGCTCGCGCGGGTGGAACAGGTAGGCGTAGGCGCGCTGGCCGCGCCGGCCGATGCGGCCCCGGAGCTGGTACAGCTGTGCGAGCCCGAGCAGGTCGGAGCGGTCCACGACGAGCGTGTTCACCGTCGGGATGTCGAGCCCGCTCTCGACGATGGTCGTGCACACGAGGACGTCGTACTCGCGTTCCCAGAAGTCGAGCACCACACGCTCGAGCCGGCCCTCGTCCATCTGCCCGTGGGCGACGCCGATGCGCGCCTCGGGGACGAGCTCGCGGAGCTGCTCACTGATGAAGTCGATGTCGCGCACGCGGTTGTGGACGAAGAACACCTGTCCCTCCCGCAGCAGCTCGCGCCGGATCGCCTCCGCCGCCGCGCGCTCGTCGAACTCGCCGACGTAGGTGAGGATGGGCTGGCGGTCCTCGGGCGGGGTGTTGACGAGGGACAGGTCACGGATGCCCGTGAGCGACATCTCGAGGGTGCGCGGGATGGGGGTGGCCGTCAGCGTCAGCACGTCGACGTCGGCTCGCAGCTGCTTCACGAGCTCCTTGTGCTGGACGCCGAAGCGCTGCTCCTCGTCGACGACGAGGAGCCCGAGGTCCTGGAACCGGATGTCGCCCGACAGGAGGCGGTGCGTCGCGATGACGACGTCGACCGACCCATCGGCGACGCCCTCGACGACCGCGTTCTGCTCCCTGGCGGTGAGGAAGCGCGAGAGCACCTCGACGCGCACCGGGTAGTTCGCGAACCGCTCGCGGAACGTCTGGCCGTGCTGGTTGGCGAGCAGGGTCGTGGGCACGAGCACCGCGACCTGCTTGCCGTCCTGCACGGCCTTGAACGCGGCGCGGATCGCGACCTCGGTCTTGCCGTAGCCGACGTCGCCGCAGACGAGGCGGTCCATCGGCACGGGCCGCTCCATGTCCGCCTTCACGTCCTCGATCGCCTGGGCCTGGTCGGGCGTCTCCTCGTACGGGAAGGCCTCCTCGATCTCTCGCTGCCACGGCGTGTCGGGCCCGAAGGCGTGACCCGGCGTCGCGAGCCGACGGCGGTAGAGGACGACGAGCTCCTGGGCGATCTCGCGCACGGCGGAGCGGACCCGGGCGCGGGTCTTCTCCCAGTCGCTGCCGCCCATGCGGTTCAGCGTGGGGGTGTCGCCGCCGGTATAGCGGCGCACCGCACCGACCTGGTCGGTCGGGACGTAGAGCTTGTCGCCCGCCCGGTACTCGAGCAGCAGGTAGTCGCGTTCGACGCCGCCGATGGAGCGGGTGGTCATCTCCTTGTAGCGGCCGACGCCGTGCTGGTAGTGCACGACGAAGTCGCCCGGCTCCAGCGCGTCGTAGAAGTCGGCGCCGCGGCGCGCGCCCCGCGGCCGGCGGTGCACGCGCCGCCTCCCCGTGAGGTCGGCCTCGGCGATCACAGCCAAGCCGGCACCGGGGACGACTACACCGCGCTCCAGCGGCGCGATCACGATCCCGATCTCGCCGGGTGCCACGCCGCGGATCGTCGTGACGCCCTCGCCCGCCAGCACGTCCCGGAGGCGTCCCGCGGTCCCCTCGCCCTCGGCGGCGAGCACCACGCGGGCGCCTCCGTCGCGCAGGCCGCGGAGCCGGCGCGTGAGTCCTTCGGTGTCGCCGACGACGGGGTCGAAGCCGGAACCGGCGAGGAGCGGCGTGTCCGGCGACTCCGGCGCTGCGAGCAACGCGGTCGCGCCTGCCTTCGTGTGCGCGAGCAGCCGGTCGAACGGCAGCGACAGACGGGGGAACTCGCGGCCGGCGCTCGCGCCCCACGTCGCCGCGAGGGTCGACGCCAGCGACGCCTCCTCGTCGAGGAGCTCCTGGGCGCGGTCGCGTGTGCGCTTGGGCTCGACGAGCAGCACGAGGGCATCGTCGGGTAGGAGATCGGGGAGAACGTGCTCGCGATCGGACAGCCAAGGGAGCCACGACTCCATCCCGTCGAACACCTGCCCGTCGGCGAGCCGGTCCCATTGCTCACGGCCCCATGGCTCACTTCCGACGAGCGCCGCGGCGCGCTCACGCACCTCGGGCGTCGGGAGCAGCTCCCGGGCCGGGAAGGTGCACACCTCGTCGACCTCGTCGGTGGAGCGCTGGTCGGCGACCGAGAACCGCGACAGGCGGTCGACCTCGTCCCCCCAGAGGTCGATGCGGACGGGGTGGTCGTCGGTCGCGGGGTACACGTCGACGATCGACCCGCGCACCGCGACTTCGCCCCGGGCTTCGACCTGGTACTCGCGCCGGTACCCGAAGGCGACGAGGCGGGAGACGAGCGCGTCGCGATCCAGCTGCGCGCCGGGGTGGACGAGGACGGGCTCGACGTCCTCGACGTGCGGGCCGAGCCGTTGCACCAGAGCCCGGACCGGCGCCACCACGACCTCGGGCAGCTGATCGCCACCGGCGCGCAGCTCCCAGATGACGCGCAGGCGACGACCCATCGTCTCGAGTGACGGCGAGACCCGCTCGAAGGGGAGCGTCTCCCAGGCCGGGAACAGCTCCACGGCGGCGTCCGGCCCCAAGTACCGGGCGAGGTCGTGGGCGACGCGCTCGGCCTCGGCCGCCGTGGGCACCGCCACGAGGACGGGACGGCGCGTCGTTACCCGGGCCAGCGCGGCGAGGTACAGCGCGCGGGCGGGCTCCGGCACCGCCACCATCGGCGCCCGGTCGATGACGGCGCGCACGGCAGGCTCCTCGGCCAGGAGCGCCGGGAGCTCGGTCAACGCGTCCGAGGTCGCCGTCTCGATCGTCGTCATGGCGTTCGCCTTCGTGTGTCGTGGCGCGCGCAAAGCGCCCCCGACCGGTGCCGACCGGGGGTCGCGAGCGCTCTCCGAGGGTACCGCCCGGCCGCGGGCCTCGAGTCCGCCTGCGTCGGGTCAGAAACACCGCGCAGAGCGCCGGTTTCGGACCCAACGGCGGGGCAGATCGGCGTCATGTACGGCCGAGCGTCGCCCGGAGCCGGTCGAGCTCCCTCGCCGCTCGCCGCATCTCGGCGTTGGCGCTGATCGTGTCCCAGTCGGGCAGCGGCCGATCGTTGCCGGGCTTGGCCCGGGTCTCGTAGGTCGCCCGGGACGCGTCGAGCGCGACGGGGGGCGGCGTGTCGGGGTCACGGTTGCCGCCCGTGACGAGGTCCAGCACCTTCAGCTGGAACAGGGCGTCGTCGAGGGTGCGCGCGGCGCGGTGGGCCTCGCTGCGAGCGCCACCGGCAAGGCGGGGCGACAGGAGCCAGAGCCGGTCGGCGAGGCGCTCGGCGCGCCGGTAGTCGGGCGGTGTCGGGGCCGGGCCGCCGCGCACGAGGCCGTCGGCGTCGACGGCGGCGAGTCGCTGCACCGCAGGGCCGTCCCGCGCGATCTTCTCCTCGAGCTGCATGCGCGCGTCGTCCTCCACCCGGGTTCGCGCGAACGCGACGCCGGCGGCCGCGATCACCAGCGCGGCGACGACCGCCAGCGCGACCAGCACGCGAGCCCGCCGGTTCGACCGCGGCGCCGGCGGCGACGGCCCCGGAGGGTCGTCCGCCCGTGCCACCTGCTCTCCCGCACGTTTCGCGATCAGCTCGGCGAAGAGCACCCCCGCGCCGATCGCGGCCGCGAGATCAAGAGGAGCCCGCAGCCGCGCGACCGCGATGGTGACGAGGCTGGCCGCGACGAAGTACCCGGCCTGCACGAGCAGCAGCTCGGCGCCTCGCCGGCGCCGGAACCGCCAGAGGCCGACCAGCCCGGCCGCTGTCACCACGTAGAACAACGGCAGGGTCACCTTGCGGAAGGTGATGTTGCGCCCGTCGGAACGTTCGGCGCTCTCGTTCTTGTCGGGTCGAAGCTCGAAGAAGTTGACCACGTTGTGCCCCACCACGCGCGCCGGGATCGTTGGATCGTCCCGGACACCGTCGAGCGCGCGGTCGCGGTAGGCACGGTCGAGCTCGACTTCGTTGCGGTTCTCCTCGTTGATGCGCGTGAAGCGGCCGTCGAAGACGGCGTCGGCGAAACCGCCTGAGGCTTGCGCCTCGGACGAATAGGTCGACACGAGGTTGAACCCGTTG
>DATFVT010000445.1:0-2659 GCA_035260105.1 Acidimicrobiia bacterium | reverse complement strand
TGCTCGGACGGGATCACGGTCCGACGGTGCCGCTGCTCCCCGACTGAGACGCGGCACCCCTCTCATCTGCTTCACTGACGGCATGACGAGCGCCGAGCTCCTGACCGACGTGTTCGAGCGAGTCCGCCAGGACGTCCACGGGGCGGTCGACGGCCTCACGCCCGAGCAACTCACGGTGCGGCTCGACGACGCCGCCAACTCGATCGCGTGGTTGGTGTGGCACCTCACCCGCATCCAGGACGACCACGTGGCGGACGTCGCGCAGGTCGAGCAGACCTGGGCGGCAGGCGGCTGGGCGGAGCGCTTCGCCTTGCCCTTCGACGCCGCGGACACGGGCTACGGCCACGCTGTCGCCGACGTCGCCGCGGTGCGAGTGAGCTCGGCCGAGCTCCTCACCGGCTACCACGACACCGTCCACGAACAGACGATCCGGTTCATGAAGGGCATCACGGATGCCGACCTCGACCGGATCGTCGACGAGTCGTGGGAGCCGCCCGTCTCGCTCGGTGTACGGCTCGTGAGCGTCGTCAACGACAACACCCAGCACGCCGGACAAGCGGCCTTCGTGCGCGGGATCGTCCTGCGGAGATAGCGATGCCGGAAATCGAAGACGGGCTGGCGTTCAGGGATCCCGCCAAGCGGCGCGGTCTGCAGTTCGCGGTCCTGCCGATGAGCAAGCTCGAGGTCGTGTCGCACCAACGCAAGGCCAGTGACGCCCACGTCAAACGCGTCGCCGATTCCGTCGAGCGCGTCGGCTTCCTCGCCCCGGTTGTCGTCGTCGAGGGGGACGGCGGCACCGGCTACCTGATCATCGACGGCCAGCACCGGTTCCTGGCCGCCAAGGAGCTGGGCCTGCGCCGCATCCCCGCGGTGATCGCGCCGCGGGACGTGGCCCGCCGCATGCTCACCTTGAACGTGGAGAAGGAGCCCAACATCCGCGAGCGCTCCTCGGTCGCGCTCTCGATCTACCAGGAGCTGGTCGAGGCCGAGCCCGACCTGGGCGAGGACGACGCCGAGGTCGCCGACGCCGTGCAGCACGCGCACTACGTCACGCTGGGGCTCGCCTACAAGGCGTCGGGCCGCCTCGCGGGGAGCCTGTACGAGCCGATCCTCCGCCGATGCGACGGGTTCATGGACGAGCCGCTCGTCGAGGCGCTCCCGATCCGCGACGCCCGCGCCGGTCGCGTGGTCGAAGCGCACCGGCTCGTGCGGGAGGTCACCGACCGGCTGAAGGAGTCCGGCGCGTGGCACGAGTTCGCCGGCGCGCAGATCATCTCGTACGCGAACCCGCTCAAGCGGGCCCGCAAGCAGCACTCGTTCGACCAGACCTTCGACAAGCTCATCGCCAAGCTCGAGAGCCTGGGCAACCACCCGGAGAAGGTCCTGCGCGGCGGCTAGCTTCTCGCTCGGATGCAGCTCTGGGACGACGAGCTCGAGGCGTTGCGACCGCAGCTCCGGGAAGAAGCCGACGCGTTCATCGCCTCGTTCACCGAAGAGGACGACGACACCGGCCTTCCGACCGCCGAGCGTGTCGCTCGCCAACGCACTGCGCACGACGCGCGCCTCTTTCGATCGGAGGTGGGGGTCGACCGCGATATCCCCGGCCCCGCCGGCTCGATGCGGCTCCGCACGTTCGTGCCCGACCAGGTCGATGCCGTGCTGCTCCACATCCACGGCGGCGGGTTCGTCACCGGATCGCCGGAGATGACAGACCTGCTCCACGAGGCGCTGAGCAAGGAGCTGAACCTCGCGTTCGCGAGCGTGGACTACCGGCTCGCGCCGGAGCACCCCTACCCGGCCGGCCCCGACGACTGCGAAGCGGCCGCGCTCTGGCTCCTCGAGCACGCCGAGCGAGAGTTCGGCTCGACCCGGCTGTTGATCGGTGGCGAGTCCGCCGGCGCGCACCTTGCGGCATGCACGCTGCTGCGCCTCCGTGACCGCCACGACGCCGCCGACCGGTTCGCCGGCGCCAACCTCCT
Organism: Acidimicrobiia bacterium; assembly: GCA_035260105.1. GTDB lineage: Bacteria > Actinomycetota > Acidimicrobiia > IMCC26256 > JACDBD01 > JALZAA01. The sequence continues at coordinate 680 of DATFVT010000445.1, read as the reverse complement.
CTTCGGGTGGTACGACCTCAGCGGCACGCCGAGCCAGCTCGGCGCCCCGGAGCGGCCGGACATCCTGACCGTCGAGCTGATCCGGTTCTTCGCACAGCAGTTCACGCCCGGGCGGTCAACCGAGGAGCGCCGCGATCCCGACGTCTCACCGCTCTACGCCGACATGCACGGCATGCCGCCGGCGCTGTTCACCGGCGGCGCCGACGACCACCTCGTCGACGACACGCTCCTCATGGCCGCGCGTTGGCAGCTGGCAGGGAACGACGCCGAGCTTCTCGTGTACCCGGAGACGCCGCACGGCGGCATCGGCATGCAGAGCATCCTCGAGCGCTGGTTCCCGCAGCTGACCGAGTTCCTGCGCCGGGCCATAGCTCGCTGAGCATCCTCGAGCCGATGATCGGGCACGGTCGATGAGAACCGGCCGCTGATCCGGTCGTACCGTGCGCCGACGAAGGGGGGACGGATGGCCGAGCGCTTCGAACGCGTCTGGCAGGTGCTGGACGCACAGGTGGCTGCCGGGCGCATGCCCGGGTACGTGGCGGCGGTGCGCGCCGGCAACGAGGAGGAGCTCCGGGCCGGTGGCCGGGTGGCGGTCGAGGCCGACAGCGCGCCGATGCGCGACGACACGTTGTTCCGCATCGCCTCCCTCACGAAGCCCATGGGCGGCGCGCTCACACTCA
>DATFVT010000444.1:0-2459 GCA_035260105.1 Acidimicrobiia bacterium | reverse complement strand
CGACGGACCGGTCGTCCCCGCGGTGTAGATGAAGCACGCGAGGTCCGCGGGACGGACGCCGGCGTCGGGCACCGCTTCGTCCGCCGACGACGCCAGCAGCCGATCCCAGTCGTGGACGGGCGCGGCGTCGATCACCTCGTCGGGCGGCCCCACGACCACGACCGCCTCCAGCTCCGGCGTGTCGCTTCCGGCGATGGGCGCCACCCTTCCGGCGAAGTCGCCCTGGACGACGATCACCTTCGACCCCGAGTCCGCCAGCTGGTGGCGCAGGAAGTCGCCCTTGTAGGCGGTGTTGACCGGCACCTGCACCGCGCCGAGCTTCAGCGCGGCGAAGAACGTGACAACCTGGGCGTGCCCGTTCTCGAGGAGCGTTGCGACGCGGTCGCCCTTCTCCACGCCGAGCTCGGCGAGGGCGCGGGCGAGCCGATTGCTCTCCGCGTCCATCCGGCGGGCGCTGTACTCGTCGCCTTCGAAATCGAGGTACGGGCCGTCGGGATCGTCGGCGAGGCGACGGTCCAGCGCCTCCAGCACCGTCGTCTGCGGGCGGGCGGTCACGGACCTGACCCTACCGTCACCGAGATCCGTCCTCGCCGTCGCGACCGCTACGGTCCCTCGCACGATGAGCGGCGACGCCCGCGTGCACCGGTACTCCGCGTCGTGTGAGTGGCGCGGCTCGACCGCGGGCGGATACGACGCGTACGACCGCCATCACCGGGCGACGGCGTCGCCTGCCGCGACGGCGGTGCAGCTGTCGAGCGATCCGGCGTTCCGGGGCGACCCCGCCCTCCTGAACCCGGAGCAGCTCCTGGTGCTGGCGGCGGCGTCGTGTCAGCTGCTGTCGTTCCTGGCCGTCGCCGCCCGGGCGCGCATCGACGTCGTCGCCTACCAGGACGACGCCGAGGGCGAGATGCCCGAGGACGATCCGCCCCTGCGGATCACCCGCATCATGCTGCGACCCCGCATCACGATCCGCGGCGAGGTCGACGACGCCCGGATCCGCCATCTCGTCGAGGTCGCGCACCGCGAGTGCTTCATCGCCAACAGCCTGAGCACCGAGCTCGTCATCGAGCCCGAGGTGATGCGTGCGTGAACCCCGCTGAGCGAACGTCAGGTACGCATCAGGGGGTCACGGGCTGATCCCGTGGTGACTCACCGGCTCCGGCGGTTGCGAGCGGCGGGCGGAGGCGAGCCGGAGTGCGGCGAGGAACGCGTTGCGGAGCTCGGCGGGCTCGATCACCTCGTCGTAGCTCATCGTGTCGGCCGACGAGTACGCGCCGCCGAGCTCGGCGTTGTCGAGGACGCGTTGCGCGTCGTCGTCGACGCCGGCGGCCGCGCCGCCGCCGGCGGCCGGCATGGCGCCCAGTCGGGCGCCGGGCAACGCCAGCGTGACGGTCTGACGGTCGAACGGGTTCATGCCCATCAACGAGCTCCCGAAGCCGTACGCCTTACGCAGCGTGACGTGGAGCTTCGGGGACCGCATGCGCGCCTGTGCCGCGAACATGCGCGCCGCGTGACGCAGAACGCCGCTGCGCTCGGCGGCCGTCCCCGCCAGCACTCCGGGGTTGTCGGCGAGGAACACGACCGGCAGGTGGAACGCGCCCACCACGTCGATGAAGTGCGCCGCCTTGTCGCTCGCCTCTCGGTCGATGGCGCCCGCCTTGGCAGCAGGCTGGTTGGCCACGACGGCGACCGGCTCGCCGCCCAGGCGCGCGAGCGCGGTGACGATCGGGCGCCCGAACGCGGGCTCGATCTCGAGGACCGACCCGCGGTCGGCGACGAGGTCGACGACCGCATGGACGTCGTACCCGCGGCGCGGGTCGGCGGGGATCACGTCGGTGAGGGTGCCGAGGTTCCGCGGCGCGGTGTCGGCGGTGCCGGCGGGCGCGGGCGGGTACTGCCAGGCGTTCGACGGGAAGTACCCGAGGTAGCGGCGAGCGAGGTCGAGCGCCGCGCCGTCATCGGGCGCGGCGTTGTGCGCGACGCCGCTCACGGTCGTGTGCACCGCGGTGCCGCCGAGCTCGTCCTTGGTGACTTCCTCGCCCGTCGCCTCCTTGACGAGCGGCGGTCCCGCCGAGAACAGGGACGCGCCCTCGACCATGACCACGAAGTCGAGCAGCGGCGCGGTGAGGGCGCCGTGGCCTGCCGACGGTCCCATCACCACCGCGACCGTCGGCACGAGACCCGAGAGGTGCGCCAGGGTCTGGAGGTCGTTCGGCGCCCGGCCCCGGCGCTCGAACGCGTTCTGCGCCCGCTCCCCCGCGCCCTCGAGCAGCATGACGAGTGGGACGCGCTCCTGGCCGGCGAGCTCGGCGAGCCGCTGGCGCTTCGCGGTCGTGCCCAACCCGATCGACCCGCCCATCACCGTGAAGTCCTCGGCGCCGACGACGACGGGCCTGCCGTCGACCAGACCGTGCCCGGCGACCAGGCCGTCGGCCGGGACGGGCGGGACCACGCCCCGG
>DATFVT010000443.1:0-3388 GCA_035260105.1 Acidimicrobiia bacterium | reverse complement strand
GCGAGGAAGAACCGCCGCGTCGCGGCCTTCACGCCGTACGAGCCCTGCCCGAAGTACACGGTGTTGAGGTACTGCTTGAGAATCTCGCGCTTCGAGTACTTGTCGTTCAGGCGGTAGGCGAGGATCAGCTCCTTGGCCTTGCGCTGCAGGTCCTGCTTGTTGCCGAGGATCCGGTTCTTCACCAGCTGCTGGGTGATCGTCGAACCGCCCTGGCTGATCTTCCCCTCCGTGATGTTCTCCACGAAGGCCCGCGACACCCCGCTGACGTCGACGCCCGGGTTCTTCCAGAACGTCTTGTCCTCGGTGTCGATGACGGCGTTGACGAGGATCTGCGGCACTTCGTCCAGTTCCACCGGCTCGCGGTCCTGCACGCCGAGCTTGCCGATCTGGGCGCCGGTCGCGTCGTAGACGAGGGTCGGCTGGGACAGGTCGCCGAGGCTGCTGACGGTACCGGTGTAGTGGTGCGACGTCGCGATCTGACGAGCGCCGGGGACCAGCGCGGCGAAGCACACGCCCAGGGCCAAACCGCCGACCAGGACGATGGCTGCCAACCTCGCGAAGACACGAGCGGAGTTCGGCATGGGAACGCACAAGGATGGCACACGGGCCCACGAACCTGGCACCGGGAGACGTGGTTCCGCGTGGTCGTCACAGGGCGTCGGTACCCTCCCGACGGTGAACGTTCAGCTGGTCGAGCACGGTCCCCCGGCCCGGGAGGCGCTCCGGGAGGCCGTCGGGGTCGCCAAGGGCCCGGACCCGCTGGCCCCCGTCACCGTCGCCGTCCCGTCGACGTACGCCGGTCTGGCGCTCCGGCGGGCCCTGGCCGGGCCGGACGGCCTGGTGAACGTGCGCTTCCTCGCCCTGGCCCGGCTGGCCGAGCTGGTCGGCGCGCCGGCGCTGGCCGAGCAGCGGCGCCGGCCGCTCACCCGGCCGCTGCGGGCCGAGGCCGTGCGGGCGGTGCTCGCGGAGGCGGGGCCGCCGTTGGCGGCGGTGGCCGGCCACCCCGCCACCGAGCGGGCGGTGGACGCGTCGTTCCTGGAGCTGCGGCGGGGCGGTGACGACGCCGCCGCCCAGCTCGTCCGGGCCGGCGACCCGGCGGCGTCCGTCGCGCGCCTGTACCCGGCGTTCCGGGCCCGCACCGCCGACTTCTACGACGACGAGGACCTCGCTGTGGGCGCCGCCGGCGCACTCGCACAGGACCCGCACGCGCTGCGCGAGATCGGACACGTCCTGGTGTACCTGCCGACGCGGTTGTCGCCCGGCGAGATGCAGCTGCTGCGCGCGTTGGGTGAGGCCGGCAGGCTGCGCGCGCTCGTCGGCCTGACCGGCGACGCCGTCGCCGACGAGCCCGCCGTGGCCCTGGCGGCGGGGCTCGCCGACGGCACGACGCCCCTCCGCACCGCGGCGCCGGAGCCGGCAACGGGCACGATCATCGTGAGCGCCCCCGACCCTGAAGACGAGATGCGCGCCGTCGTACGCGACGTGATGGCGCGCGCCGCCACCGGCACCCCTCTGCATCGCGTCGCGATCCTGTTCCGGGTCGACGAGCCGTACGCGCGACTCGCACACGAGTTGTTCGACGCGGCCGGCATCCCGTGGAGTGGTCCGTCGACGCGACGCCTCGCCGACACGACCGCCGGGCGCGTCCTCCTCGGGTTGCTCCGCTTGGCCGAGACCGACTTCGCGCGCGACGCCGTCGTCAACTGGATGGCGTCGGGGCCCGTGCGCGACCCGAGCGACGGGCGCGCGGTGCCCGCCAGCCGGTGGGACACGCTCTCGCGCCAGGCCGGGATCGTGACGGGCCTCGCGCAGTGGAGCGACCGCCTCGCCCGGCTCGCGCGGCACGTCACCGCTCGCCTGGAAGGGACCAGCGAGGACGAGCTCACCGAGGGCGGGCGACGGCACCTCGAAGCCGACCTCCTGCAGCTCGAGCAGCTGGCGCGCTTCGTCGCGGACCTCGGCGCGCGTGTCGTCCCGCCGTCGCCCGGCACGTGGCCCCGGCTGGCGTCCTGGGCCCGCGAGCTCCTCGATCTCTATCTCGGGGGTGAGGGCCGGCGGGCGCGCTGGCCCGACTCGGAGGTCGAGGCGGCCCGGCGCGTCACCGACGCGCTCGACGGCCTGTCGGCTCTCGCCGAGATCCGCGCCGAGGCGTCGCTGCCGACGTTCGTGCGCGCCCTCGAGTCGGAGCTCGACGCGCCCGCCGGCAGCGTGGGCCGCTTCGGCGGCGGCGTGTTCGTCGGTGGCGTACGCCATGCGTACGGCGGCGACTTCGACGTCGTGCACGTGGTGGGGATGGCCGAGGGGACGTTCCCGCCGTTGGGACGCGAGGACCCGCTGATCCCCGACCGCGCCCGCCGCCTCACCGCCGGGGCGCTGCCCGTCCATGCCGTCAGGCGCGCCGAGGAGCGGCGCGACTATCTCGCCGCGCTGATGGCGGCGCCGGTGCGTTCGCTGTCGTATCCGCGCGCCGACCCGCGCGCGCAAAGGAAGCGCCTTCCCGCCCGCTGGCTCCTCGAGAGCGCGAGCCACCTCGCGGGCATGACCGTGGGGGCCGAGGAGCTCACTCGGCTCGACCCGGCGAGCTGGTTGCGTGTCGTGCCGTCGTTCGAGGCCGGGGTGTGTGCCGCCGGTGAAGCGGGATCGCTCACCGAGCGCGACGTGCGCAGCCTGCGCGCGTGGCAGGAAGCCCGGCAACCAATCGAGCGCCACCCGCTCGTCGCCGCGACGCCGTCGCTGCACGCGGGCGTGAACGCGGTGCGGGAGCGTCGGTCGGGGTCGCTGACCCGGTTCGACGGGCACGTCGGGCCCGTGCCCGGCCTGCTCCCGGACGAGGACGACGCCGTCTCCCCCACCTCGCTCGAGCAGTGGGCGACGTGCCCCTTCCGGTACCTGCTCGCTCGCGTGCTGCGTGTGCGCGAGGTGGAACGGCCCGAGGCCACCGACCGGATCGGGCCGCTCGAGCGCGGGTCGCTCGTCCACGGCGTGCTCGCCGAGTTCCTCGACAGCGTCGACCCGCGGACCTCTCCTGACCAGCCGTGGGACGACGCCGAGCGCGCCCTCCTGGTCGCCATCGCCGAACGCCACTGCAACGAGGCCGAGAGCGAGGGCCTCACCGGCCGGCCGTTGCTGTGGAAGCTCGATCGGCGCCGGATCCTCCGCGAGCTGACCGGGTTCCTCGACACCGACGAAGCGGTCCGCGCCGGGCTCGGCGTCGTGCCCCGGCCGGGCGGGCGCGAGCTCCGGTTCGGCTTCGGCGGGGACTCCGGCGAGCCGGCGGCCGTCACGCTGGCCGACGGCCGCACGGTCCGGTTCCACGGCTACATCGACCGGGTCGACCAGGGCCCCGACGGATCGCCGGTCGTGGTCTTCGACTACAAGACGGGACAGA